>CAJOOM010000056.1 GCA_905236775.1 Candidatus Gastranaerophilales bacterium | reverse complement strand
GCCAAGCTCATTTAAAACCATTTTCCACTTTCCACTTTCAACTTTCCACTGAAGAATTCCACTTTCAACTTTCCGTCGACCCTCACCTAGAATTTCTAAAGTTCTTACGAACTTTGAAATTCTATCCTCTCCCATTGGCGAGGGGAATATTCCTAACTGCTTTAAAACCATTTTCCATTTTCAATTTGTAACTTTATTTTACATTTGGTTGTTTTAAAAAAAACTTTTTTATAAAATCTTAGTAAAGAATAAATTTATCCGTATTATCACGAAGAGGAGTAAATAATGGAGACATTTGGGAAAAATCCTTATATGGATTATAGAGATTGTGTTCCGTTTATGGATTTATCCGGTTTTGTAAAAGACAGAAAAATCGAGGTCGAACAACATCCTGCACATTCTTTAAGGGCATTTCTTTTTAAGAAAAAATGCTCGGCTATGATTAATATGAGAAGATTAAAATATAAAGCTATGTGCAATCTATACCGTATGAAAGGGGCTTCGGAACTTGGAAGATAATTTTTCTGATATAGCTTTAAATGCTAAAATTGCTTCAAAACAAATTGCAACTATTTCAACAAAAGTGAAGAATCAAGCGCTTTTAAACATTGCAAACAACTTAGATAAAAATAAAGACAAAATTTTTGAAGCAAATAAGGTCGATTTAGATTCAGCAATCACTTTAGTTGAAAAAGGTGAAATTACGCAGTCAACTTTTAACAGGCTCAAGCTTGATGAAAACAAAATGCGTGACATGATTCAAGGAATTAAAGATATTGCAGCATTAGATGACCCAATTGGTAAAGTTTTGCTCAAACGTGAACTTGATGAGGGGTTAGTTCTAACTAAAATATCTTGTCCTATAGGAGTCTTAGGGGTGATTTTTGAAGCAAGACCTGATGTTATATCCCAAATATCTGCGCTTGCAATAAAATCATCTAATGCTGTAATTTTAAAAGGCGGAAAAGAGTCTGTTAACACAAATATCGCTATCATGTCAGTTATACAGAATGCTCTTGATAATACTGAGGATTTTCCTGAAAATGTATTAAATCAAGTATTTACCAGAGATGATGTTGCGAAAATGCTAAAGCAAGATGAATACATAGATTTAATTATCCCAAGAGGCGGTAATAAGTTAGTTAAATTTATAAAAGAAAATACAAAAATTCCGGTTTTAGGTCACGCGGATGGTATTTGTCATATTTATGTTGACGAGTATGCAGATATAGAAAAGGCTAAATCAATTATAATTGATGCAAAAACTCAATACCCAAGTGCTTGTAATTCAGTTGAAACTGTTTTGGTTCATAAAAATATAAATGATGATGAACTTATAAAAGCATTAGAAAATGCTGGTATTGAAATTGTTTATGCCCCTGATAGCTGGCATAAAGAATACGGCGAAAAAAAATTATCATACAAAACGGTAGAATCTATTGATGAGGCAATTAAGCATATAAATAAATTTTCATCCGGTCATACAGAAAGTATTGTTACTGAAAATCATGAACGAGCAAAATTATTCATGAATGCCGTTGATTCAGCCGGTGTTTACCATAATGTTTCAACACGTTTTGCAGATGGATTTAGGTACGGTTTCGGTGCCGAGGTAGGTATTTCTACTAATAAAATCCACGCGAGAGGACCTGTAGGATTAGAGGGGTTAACTATATATAAATATACTATAGAAGGAAATGGACAAATCGTGAAAGATTATGCAGAGGGTGTAAAATCTTTTCATCATAAAGATATATAAGTATCTGAAATTTAACAATAAATTTGAGGAGTAAATATGAAAATTGGAGTTATAGGCTTGGGGCTTATTGGAGGTTCTATTTTTAAAAATCTTTTAGAGGGCAAAAAATACGATGTAATCGGAATATCAAGAAGTGTAAATGAATATAATGTAACAAAAGATTATAATAATTTAAAAGATTGTGATATCGTTTTTGTATGCACTCCAATGAATGTTACTTTAGAAATTTTAGACAAATTGGAAGATATTTTACCATCGTCAACAATTGTAACGGATGTATGTTCTTTAAAAGAATTTGTTTCAAAAAAGAATTACAAATATAAATTTATTCCATCGCATCCAATGGCAGGAACGGAACATCAAGGTTGGGAATATGCATTTCCTGATTTATTTAGCGGGGCAACTTGGGCTGTAACACCTAAAAATGATACTGATAGAAAAGATTTTCGTGTATTAAAATCAGTAATAGAAGATTTAGGCGCAAAGACAATTATTACTACACCTCAAGAGCACGATAAGGCTGTTGCACTAATCTCTCACGCACCTATGCTTGTTGCTCAAGCTTTATGTAAAAATATTGAGAACAATAAACTTGCACAAAGCCTTGCCTCTTCAGGATTTCGTGATACAACAAGACTTGCAATGTCTAATGTAGAAATGGCTAATGATATGGTTGTTATGAATAAGGACAACATAAAAGATGTTGTATTAAGTTTAAATTCTAATATCGAAAAATTATTCGCTTCGGATTATAAAAAACAAGTAAAAAAAATTAAAAACTTTAGAGAAAATTTGTATAAAAATAAATAATTTTATATTACCTTTATAATCAGTTATTTTCACGTTATAATCTCAAAAAGGGACAGGATAGAACATGGCAGAATTATTTGAACTTGTTGAGCAGGCTGAAATTGAGCTTAAAACTAAAGATAGTGTTTCTGAATCCGTTATAAATGAGATTCGTGGTTTAGTAAATAATAACGGTTTTATCGGAATGGCTCAAATTAATCCAATAGTCGGGAATATAGAGTATAATGCGAAAAAAATAACGAAATATATAAGATTTGCGACAAAAATAGGGCTTGAAGCAGTTGTATTTCCCGAACTTGCGCTAATGGGTTATCCAATAGAAGATACTATTGCCCGACATCCGATTATAGTTGAGGAAAATATAAAATGGCTAAAAGGCATTGCTGAAATTACAAAAGACACTGCTGCACTTGTAGGTTTTGTTGAACCTCGTCATAATGTAAAAACAGGTAAGCTTTTTTATAATTCATTAGCAATTTTAAAAAACGGAAAAATACAAGGAATTGTAAGAAAATCATTACTCCCAACATATTCAGAATTTAATGATTACAGATATATTGAACCTTCTGCTTTAACTGGAGTTCAAAAATCTGAAACTTTAGGTACAGGTGAATGCATTCAAGATTATTCTAAATTATATAACGGTTACGGAATATCAATTTGTGAAGATTGTTGGAATGATTCAGACTTTTTTGAACGTACATTATATAAAATAAATCCGATTTCAGAACTTTCAAAAGAAAATCCAAAACTATTTATTAATTGTTCAGCATCTCCTACAAGGGCAAAGAAAGAACAATTAAAACATAACATGCTTTCATTTATATCTAAAAAATATAAAACTCCGTTCTTATACGTTAATCAGGTTGGAGCAATCGATAATATTTCTTTTGACGGAACAAGCAGAGTCTACAACTCAGAGGGTAAACTTATTGCCAGAGCAAAATCGTTTGAAGAACAATTTTTGATTGTTAACCCTTATAAAAACATAGGAAAAATATATCCATTAACTAAAGGTCTGGAAAAATCATTAACAGAACAAAAAGTATTTACGTTAGAATATGAATCCGATTTGGAACGTACTTATAAAACTATTATTCAAGGAATAAGAGATTATTTTAATAAATGCGGTTTTAAGCGCGCAGTTCTGGGTTTATCAGGAGGACTTGATTCAACTGTGTGCGCTGTTTTATTAGCTGATGCAATAGGAAAAGAAAATGTGTTTGGTGTCTCTATGCCGTCACATATAACAAGCAAAGAAAGCAAAACAGATGCTGAAACCTTGGCGAATAACCTCGGAATTAATTTTGTTGAAGCACCTATTCGCGCTATGATTGATACAACAACCGAGTGCTTAAATAATCTTTTTTCAAACATAGAGAAAAAATGGGGAAAATACTCCGATGGTAATGGCGGTTTTACCAACAGTCCAAATAATAATTACCCCTCATTTACACCAGATAATATTCAAGCTCGTTCAAGAGCAATGTTCTTGTGGGGAATTAGCAATGAGTTTGCTTCTTGTATTCCGATTGCAACATCAGATAAATCAGAGTTATATATGGGGTATGCTACAATTAACGGAGATATGTCAGGAGGATTCGCACCGATAGCAGATGTTCCTAAAACAAAATTGTTTGCTTTTGCGCGCTGGCTTAATAAAAATAGAGAAGAAAAAAATGCTATTCCGGAAAGTATAATACTAAAAAAACCCGGTGCAGAACTTGCAATTGACCCTAAAACAGGTAAACCTTTGATAGCTGAAGATGCTCTTATGCCATATGAATTCTTGGACGAAATTATTTGGAGAATTGAAAATAAAAATGAATCATACAATGAACTTTTAGATGCCGAATTTGTGTTTGAAAAACATAATAAAATATCTAAAGAACAAAAAATTGAATGGCTCGATAAGTTCTATAGAAGGATGTCTACAGCACTCTATAAATGGTCGATACTTCCTCCATCAGTAATTGTAGAAGCACGTTCAATAAATAAATTTGACTACCATCAACCAATAACGTCAAGTAAAATAAATTATAAAGGAAAGAATATGATGGAGATAAAATCTATACTCCAATAGTAGCTTAAATGTAATATTTGCTGTTAATTATTTATACGAAAGACAAAAAAGATATTAAAATTCTCGGCAGAGTTGTCGGTTTATTAAGAAGTATTGAATAAGCTTTATATTTCTTACTTGAGAAAATTACCCATTAATGCAATTTATTATTGATATATTTAAATCATAATACTAGCACAAGGAGTATTATGTTATGAAATTTGAAAAATCTGAAACGTTACAGTGTGTAATTAATGCATTTGTTGGTGAGTCACAAGCAAGAAATAAGTATACGTTTTATGCTAAAATAGCAAAAAAAGAAGAACTACAACTTATATCTGAAGTGTTTCTGGAAACGGCAGATAATGAAAAAGAACACGCAAAGCTGTTTTATAAAGAGATATTAAATGGTTTTTATGCCCCAAATGCTATATATCCATTTTTCTTAGGAACGACTTATGAAAATTTACTATCAGCAACATCAGCAGAAAGAGATGAATGGGAAAACGTATATAAACATGGCTCACAAGTAGCTAAATCAGAAGGTTTTGATGAAATATCAATTTTATTTGCAAATATTGCAGAAATCGAAAAAAGGCACGCACACAGGTTTTTGGTTTTGTCAGAAGAACTAAAAAATGAAACATTATATAAAAAAGAAGAAATATCACAATGGATTTGTTCTGAATGTGGTTACACACATATTGGAAAAGAGGCTCCGTGCAAATGCCCAGTCTGTAGTCACGAGCAAGGATACTTTAGATTGTTTAGTGAAAAGTTTTAATAAAAAAAATCGCTATTTAATAATAGCGATTTTTTTACTGTATTTAAGAACTTATTATTTAACATCGCCTTTTATTACGATTAAATTTTTTACAATTTTCATTGCTGTAGTCGGAAGTACTACCTCGTCTAAACCATCCGCAATACTAAGTATGCCTCCTGCTTTTAAAGTAACATCTTCTCCTTTGTATTGAAATACGTAATCTGTATCTCTATCCGATCTTATAGTAATTTGATTTGACATTTTCGCTCCTTATTTTGATAAAAAAAATTGAAAATGGAAAATGGAAAATTATTAAGTTAGAAATTTTCCATATAAAATTTTCCATTTTCAACTATTATTTCCATATGTTATGTACCTATAATTAGTCAAATACATAACCGATGATTGCAGCTTCTCTAGCTCTTTTGATAGCAGTTGTAATCATTCTTTGGTGTCTTGCACAGTTTCCTGTAACACGTCTTGGAATGATTTTACCTGCTTCAGTTAAGTATCTTTTTAACTTTGCTGCATCTTTGTAATCGATAGAATCAACATGTTCAGCGCAAAAGCTACATGTTTTCTTTTTCTTTCTATCTGCTGTGTCTTGTTTTGCCATTGTTTTAGTTTGCCTTTCTAGCCATTTTGTTTTCTATACTTTATTTTACGTCTTTTAATTAATCTTTAAAATGGTATTTCATCTTCTCCGATTAATTCATCAGCAAATTCTTCTTCATTTGGGAATTTAACAATATCTTTGGTTGAAGAATCCGTATTAGCAGTTCCGGAAGTTGTTATTCCGGAAATTGCTTCAACTGTGTTTGCATCAATTTCATAAATTTTTCTGTCTGCACCGTTTTCATTTTTCACAGTTGCAATCTGAAGTCTGCCTTCTACAAGAACTCTGTCATCTTTATTTAATGAAGATACTATTTCATCCAGAGCTGTACGTTTGGAAATAACCCTCAATAACATTTCTTCTCTGTCACCAATATTCATTACAAAGGATGAAATGGGAACATTGTTTTGAGTAAATCTCTTCTCTGGAGTTCTGTACACAGAACCTGTAACAACCGCTTTTGCTAATGTCATAATTTACCTCTTAATTCTATACAGTCTGAGCTTTTTTAGCCACTTCCATAAACATGAATCTTAGAATATTATCGTTTAGTTTAAGATTTCTCTTAAAATCAACAATAGCATCAGCCGGAAGAGAAACTATCATATTTGTAAAATATCCGTCTCTATAACCTTGTAGGTCATATGCAAGTTTTTTTCTTCCCATTTTGTCTACTGATGATACATCACCCTTTGCAGCTTTTACATCAGCAGAAATCTTATCAACCGCTTTATCTAACTCATCTGAGTCAAGACTTGGTTTAAAAATTGTCAATAATTCGTAGTTTTTCATATTAATATTCTCCTTATAAATAAATACTAACATAAACAGCATGTTTGTAAAGAAGAAAATTCTTTTACTTTCAGTTTTATAGTAATATATAACTATGAAACTTATCGTAGATGATTTAAATGATGAAAAAAGACTGGATTTATATTTAGCAGAATATTTTGCTAATTTATCCAGATCAAGATTACAAGCAGAAATAAAAAATGGTAATGTTCTAGTAAATTCTAAAACTGTTAAAAGTTCATATTTGATTAAAAGTGGAGATTCTATTGATATTAATATTAATGATAACAATGAGATAATTATTAAACCAGAGAATATTCTGCTTGATATAGTCTATGAAGATACAAATATGCTTGTGGTAAATAAACCATCCGGAATGTTAACACATCCGACAAATCTTGAACAAAGCGGAACTCTTGTAAATGCTCTTTTATACAAGTACGGAAATGATTTATCAGATTTAAATGGTGAATTTAGACGAGGAATTCTACATAGGCTTGATAGAAATACTTCCGGACTATTAATGGTTGTGAAAAATAATGATGCACACGAATTTCTTGTTGAAAAAATGAAAAACAGAGAAATTACAAAGAAATATTATGCTATAGTTAAAGGTGTAATAGATGAAGATGAGTTTACAATAAATGAACCAATTGGACGGAACATTAAGTACCCGCAAAAAATGTGTGTTACTCCAGACGGAAAAGAAAGTATTTCAGAAATTAAAGTTCTTAAGAGATTTAGTGATGCAACTTTTATAGAAGTACACCTTGTTACCGGTCGAACTCACCAAATAAGAGTGCATTTATCATATATAGGTCATCCTGTATATAATGACACTTTGTATGGATTCGGCAAAATGAAAATTAAAACAGAGGAACAGGTTCTACAATCATATTATCTATCCTTTCCAAAACCCTTTACTAATGAAATGATAACGGTAGAAATCGAAAAAGATGATAAAATAAAGAAAATCTTAGCATATTATTTAAATTTAGTAAGCAAAAAATCTTAATAATGTTCCCCATAAATATTGACACAAAACTTTGTTTATTTTAGCATTATGGTACCCTAGTCGAAATTTTCATGCCGGATTTGACGGCTCAGGGGGCGGGGTAAAGGGTAAATAACCTTTAACCAAATAAAGCACTATAATATCAGTGTTTTTGATATTGATTAAATAATTTATTCCTCTCGCAATGTTTTAAATGAAAAAGAAATATAAGTAGACAAGTGATAATTTAACAATTTGGTAAAGCTATTAAAAAGCTTATTCACTTATTCACCTATTAACTTATTCACTTTAAGACAAGAGTGTTACTAAGGCAAAAATAAAGGAGACAAAGTTATGCCTACAATGAATCAGCTGGTTCGTCAAGAACGTAAAAAGCTGTCAGACAAAACCAAATCGCCGGCTCTTATGGATTGT
>CAJOOM010000055.1 GCA_905236775.1 Candidatus Gastranaerophilales bacterium | reverse complement strand
CTCCTTTCAAGTTAGCGAAAATTATCGTTGAAATGCTTGTATAAGCAAGGTAAACAATAAAATTATTTACCCCTTTAGCCTGTATTCTGTTTTCAAAGTTCTTTTGGTATTCTATCAAAAATTTTGCATTAAATCAATAAATTTGCTGATTTATTGTTAGATGAAGGCATCAAGGCAATAGGGCACTAAGAAAGTGGAAAGTGGAAAGTGGAAAGTGGAAAATGGAAAGTGGTTTAAAATGCGCCTTGCACCAAACACTCAAGTCCCTGTCTTTCTGAGGGGGTAAATGTATTCTCGTTTGGCACACGACTTTCAAGTCCCTGTCTTTCTGAGGGGGTAAATGTATTCTCGTTTGGCACAAGACTTTCAAGCCCCTGTCTTTCTGAGGGGGTAAATGTATTCTCGTTTGGCACAAGACTTTCAAGCCCCTGTCTTTCTGAGGAGGGCAATGGCTTGCCCGACGAAGAATCCAGCTTATTATATTCCGATGAATGCTTATTGCTTTTGATTAAATGGATATAGTTATGAATAGGCTGGATCGCCACGGCTCTACCGAGCCTCGCGATGACAAGGACTTGAGTGTGTGAGTGTAAGGCAGAAATTTATTTACCCCTTTAGCCTGTATTCTGTTTTGAATGTTCTTTTGGCATTCTAGCATTTTTGTTTTAAATCAATAAATTTGCATATTTATTGTTAATCAAAGGCACTAAGTGGGTTTTTAATGGAAGATTGAAAATGGCTTATTAACTTAACTCTTATTAACTTATTAACTTTAAAAAAAGAAAGGAAAAAATTATGTACAAAATTAAATATCTAATTACAGGACATGAGTTTTTGCTGCCCGATGAAACAGCGCAAGAACTTAAAGAAAAATTCCCCAATGATTACAAAATTTTGGAAAAAAACGGGAAAAAGTTTAAAGACAAGAAAACAGTTGTCAAATTTAAGGATGGGTCGATTAGGGAGCTGGTTGTGGAGGAACCCCTCACCCCAACCATCTCCCGCAAAGGACGAGGGAGGTAATTTTTATGAAAACATTAGAACAATTTTTAACCGATTTAGGTGCACGAGAATCGGGGGAAAATTACAAAGCATTCAATAAGTATGGCTATGCGGGAAAATATCAAATGGGCGAGATGGCGCTTGTTGATGCAGGGTACTATACTAAGCCGAATAGAATTTACAACAACGATTGGAGCGGAAAATTCAGCGGAAAGGACGGTGTAAAATCTATTCAGGATTTTTTGAATAACCCAAAAGCCCAAGAAAATGCTCAAATTATTTATAAAAGGAAACAATGGGGATATTTAAAAGCAGTCGGCGCTGATAAATATGTTGGAAAAGTAATTAACGGATATACAATTACTCCATCAGGGCTGCTTGCAGGAGCACACCTTAAAGGCGCAGGATGTGTAATCAAATATCTTAAATCAAATGGGCAAATTATAGAAAAAGACGGATTCGGAACTTCTGTTGAAACTTATATGAAAAAGTTTGCAGGATATGATGTTTCAGATTTGATATAAAAAGTAAGTTGCAGGTTGCGGTAAATTAAAATTTACCGCAACAACAATAATTTATTAAAGAATATTGTCGCGGGAAATCTCACGATTTATACGACCTACGGACTTTTAAAAATTTTAAAATTTGAATATTAACATAAAAAATCCTACAATTATTGAAATTAGTGGATTTAACGCCAGCAAAAGTAAAATTATAGAAAATGGAAGAAGTGAGTAAAACCATATTTTATATAAAATATGGTTTACAATTTTTTGCGGAATTCTGAATTCCGGGAAAATAAGCTCGAAAGTATAGAGAATTAATGCAAGTGTTAAAAAACTTAAAATAAAAAAATTATAGAAAAATACAACCACATTTAATTCTGTATCGCCATATTTAAATATTGACAAAATTATATATATAAAAAATGCAAATGCTAAAAATTCTATATAAAAAAAAGAATAACGATTTTTAATATTTGAAATCATGTAATCATTTTAAACCAAAGAAAGGAAAAAATTTATGACACTAACATTTTTAGATTTGTACAACACTTGTGCATCACAAGAATGGTCTATGTATGACAATGATGCAACTAAAACCGATGAGTTTGAAAACTCGCTTGTTATTGACCTAAATAAAGCAATAACGGAGATTCTTTATTCTTATCCGTTTAGCTTTAGGGAAAGAACTCACATTATTTTTACAATTCCTAAAATTAAAAGTTACGATATACCCAAAGGACTTATCCTAAAGGATAAACAAGGTGTTTGCAGCATAAAGATTAACGGCAGAAATTTAAAACTTATATCTAATCCGTTTTCTTTAGAGGATAAATTAGGAATTCCTTATGGGTTCTATATTCGAGGCTCAAAGTTGGTTCTTTACCCGACTCCAAGTGAAAAATTCATAGTAACGGTTGATTATATTACTCTTGCAGTTGGTGAAAACAGCGCCAGTGAGGAAATTTTTACACTTAAAAATGCTGATGACATTATATTAGTTCCTGAATACCTAGAAGAAATGTTTAAAAACGCAGTTATATCAAGAACTATGCTTAATTCAATCTCATCGGAAAGTGATGAAAATTATTCTGCCTACAAAAAACAATCTGAAACTTATTACAAACAGTTAGTAAAATATTCGAAAGGGGTGGTGGTTGATAAAGTTGTGAAAATATAAGTGTGTATGTGTGCAGGTGTTTTAATAATTCTATTTTTTATTAAAATTCACCTGCGCAAAATAAAACCCCCTTGAAAATAAATTTTGAAAGGGGGTGAAAATTTGTAAGTAAGATGTAAGTAAGATTATATAAGAGAGTGTATTTTATAATAATTTTCAATTTTGCATTTTTTGCGGTCTTGGATTATTGGCGGTTCGTAAGCCTTCATTCGTTTTATTATCCTTGCGGATAATAGTCACTCATTTTCGGCTTTCTCACTGGG
>CAJOOM010000054.1 GCA_905236775.1 Candidatus Gastranaerophilales bacterium | reverse complement strand
TCTTTTTTAACGATATTTCCGAATGCATCATGCTCGGTTTCTATACACCTTTTGTTTGAAGGCTGCGCAACGTCGAACTGGCAGCTTCTGATTGCACGTCCGATTTTGTCGTATACTGTTGTCTGTTTTGAAAGTGTTGCGATTTTTAATGTGGAATTTAGTATAAAACTACAAACATTTATCATATATTTGTTTGATAAAAATATTTATTTCACGATGCAAGGTTTCTCCGTCAGAAATTGAGCCTTGTCTATAATAGTCAATGATTGTTTTAACTTTATCACTAATTTCATCCATAATTTCTTGTGATGGTTCAAAATATGGTATCTGCTTTACATAGTTTGCAGAATTATTAGCTGTAGGATTAATAGTGTGAATCAGACTATTTATAATGTCTGAGTTCATAATGGCTAAAATATAATAAAGTTTTGAACAGTCCTTAGGAAATATACCAACTATAGATTGGTCAAAAACACGATTTTCAAGCAAGAAAGCTCTTATTTTGCTTGATTTGACCATAGGAATCGCTACTCCAGTGTGAAAATAAAATGATGAATTTTGAAAACGGGTTTTTTTATTACCATTATAGAAATCTATTGATTCTTTGTCCCACCTAACGAACCATTCGTCATTTGGCCTGTAATATCGATTACTTGAAGCACTTTTAACATAAGGAACATATCCTTCGGAAACATCTTCAATTCCACTAATAGAAGTACATGGAAATATCAAAGACGGATCTATTTTATCATACCCTTTACTTCCTTTTACATTATCGTCAAGCACCCGAATAAATCTTTTATTGTCTCCAGTGTAAAATCCCGTTACTACATCTGCAACATCTCCAAGGGAAGTAGAGGCCTTATTTATTGTGTCAGTAACACTAGTATCGGCAAGAATAAACCTATGCTGCTCGCAATTTAAAACATCTGATTGTTTTAGCATATATGTAGACAAATGCGCGGGTAACTTTTCTTTAAGGCATAGCGACTGGAATTCTGTTACAGAGCGAAAACCCTTAACAATTCTAATAGTATTGTCAAGAGCAACTTCTTTTTCCGTCCTTTCAAGTGTTATAATTGACAAATTGGAATAACCGAAACTTATACCTGGGAAGAATTTTGACGGGAATATTATTATTTCCTCTATTTTTGTTGATGTCAGTAACAGTTTCCTTAATTTTGAATGCAAATTTAAAAACATATAAGTATCAGGAATAATAAAAGATAAACGTCCACCGGTTTTAAGAACGGACACACAGCGAAGCAAAAATAATGAATAAGTTTCTTTCACATATTGTCCGGGATACTTCTTTTTAAGCAAATCCCTTTTTTCGTAATCCTGCCAAGCGCCGTAGGGGGGATTCCCGATAACTTTATCGTAATGACCGCCAATAATTTCAAAACAGTCAAGTTGGGTATCCACCAATGTATCTGTTTTTTTTAGCCATATTTCTGGAATGCCAAAAGCATCAAGATGTTCATCAAGAAGAGTGTCGGTTTCTCTGACAGTGACTGAGCTGTTTCCTTGATATTTTCTTTTAAGAGTAGAAATAGCCTTTTTATCAATGTCTAATGCATCAATCTGTACAGGAATATCGTTCTTTAAGATTTCGTCAATAAAAATACCTTCACCTGCCGAAGGTTCTAAAACAACATCATTGTTTGAAAGCATAAGACGATTAACCATATATGAGGTTATTTCATCTGAATTTGTATAATAAGAACAAAAAATATCTTTCATGGGTGTCCCTCCTTAAGATTCAGCTTAAGACAAACCTTAAGACAACATACTCTTTATCAATCACCATGTCAAGTACTTTAGCAAACCATTTGCTTGGAGATGAGTTTTCAATTCTTGACTAATATCTTGTTCCCAATTGACATTGTTGTTCAGCCATGCTCTAATATCAAATCCTGTAAAGGATTTTATTGCCGCATAACAATCAGCAGCACAATAAACTTCCCAATAATTTGAATTTTTCAATGTTTGAAAATAATTATTATTGTTTTCTTCTCTAACGAACAACAATGTTTTTTCACCCAGATATTTGTATATACTGGCGACAAGCAACAATCTGTTCGTGTTACCTTTTTCATTTGAATGAAAACCGCTTTTGAAATCGCAATTATAACAAATTCCACCTTGCTTAAAATGCAAATCCAAAGCTAGGTCTATTCCGCCGCTATTAACTAGTGTCCAAGGAATTGCATAAAGTTTTTTGAGTTCTTCTTTTATTTCATATGAAAGTTCCAACGAATCTATATATTCCGTTGCATTTCTTTTGATATTCTGCTTAACCTGTTCAAAATTACGAGGTTCTATAATCTGCAATTTCTTGAGAGGATATTTAAAAGCAAGTTTACAAAAAGGTTCCCAAAATTCACCTATACGACGAGAAAAATCCATATACTCGTAAGCTCTCAATTTATTTCTGCATTCAAGCATTACAACATATGAAACATAGGTTATTTTGAGTATTTCGTTAAGCAAGCGTTCATTATCCCATTTTTCAGAGATCGCTTGTTTTTGAACAAGTAATATTTTTTCATCACTGTAAGACTTGATAAGTTTGTTTATTTCACTTGTCTTATCTTTCTTGCTTTTCTGTGATGTGAATAAAGATCTTTCCATTTTTTCAGCATAACAACGAAAGTTTTCCAACCATTGCGTTTTCGTTTGCATAAAAAAACTCCTTTCATATTTCTCATTATTTTTTTTCATCTCTTGCCGCCATCGAACCGAACACATCGTCATTATAAAGATAATTTAAATTAAAACAACGAGCAAGGCATCCGTCGCGAAAATCAGCCGGTAGTGGCAGTTTCCCGTGTTGTAGCAGTCATTTCCGTTAAGTATTGCAAGAGTATCGACAGTTGAAGCCTCATTCAGAATACAATTCAAGCCGGAAGCATGAAATCCCGCTTCGCAGCTGCACACTTCAGCACCGCTCACAACCGAGCAAATGCCGTGACCGCTGCAAGTA
>CAJOOM010000053.1 GCA_905236775.1 Candidatus Gastranaerophilales bacterium | reverse complement strand
GTGTGCAAGAATAGTGCAAAAAATGAGTAAAAAAGTGCAAAGAAAGTCACTTTTGGAGTAGTTTGAGTCAACTCACTTCCGACCATTAATAATTGGTAAAAGGCTAGACTTTTCGGTACTTTGTGCCTCAGAATAATGAAATATCTTCCGAGCAAATTACTCAAAAAAATACAACCTGTTCGCATTAAACGTGTCTTCGTGTTTTGCTTTTTGTGCTAATCGCACTTCAAAGCAAAAGCACTCCGCACTCTGCTCACAGGTCGCTCGAACCACCCAAAGCGGTTCTCGTCCTACTGATGTAATTTAGCATACAGAACAAGATTAAATTAACAATGAGATGGAGATGGCAAACAAAAAACAAGGTTGAGTGTTGCGGATACACTTAATATATGTTATAATATTAGTATAGATTATAAACCATATTCGCAACGACAACCAACAGACACAAATCTATAAGTATCGTTCCTGGTTTATATAAATACTTGTTTAAATAACACCGGCAAGTAAGCGGTGTAGAGGGGTAGGTGGAATAAATGCAAACTCAAGAACTGAGTACTTACGGCAGAATTATTGATGAAATAGCAATGCAAATTGATATAACAGAGGAGATGTATACAAAAGCCGAAAAAAAATATAATGAACTCGGGCATTATTTGGAACAATCTTTAAAATATCCATTAAGTATATATCCACAGGGTTCTTTTATGCTTGGTACGGTTATTAAACCATACAGGAACGGCAAGGATGCCGATTATGATATTGATTTAGTATGTGAATTTTCAAGCAAGTCAGAAACTTCTATTCTTCCAGAAAAATTGAAAAAAGATGTTGGATATGTGTTACAAAATAATGATGAATACCAACCTTTCCTGGATAAAGAGGGAAGACGCTGTTGGACATTGAATTTTGCAGGGTTTCATATGGATTGTTTGCCATGCGTTCCTTTTACATCATATGATAAAAAAATCTCATTAACTCACACAGATGATTTTAAAAATTATGAATGGAAGCGAAGTAATCCAAAAGAATTTGGAGAGTGGTTTAAATTGCGTCAAGCGGTTATTTATAAAGAAATCGAGACTGCCCAAAAACAAAAAATATATGAAGGTAATCAGCGAGTATATGATTCTATAGATGCTGTCCCCGACAGACGCGTAAAAACACCTCTTCAAAAAGCTATTCAAATCCTAAAACGGCATAGGGATGTTTATTTTGCGAATAAGATAAATGAAAAATATAAACCAATCTCAATGGTTATTACTGTTTTAGCTGCCACGCTATATGAACAAGAAGCGGATTCCTATTTCGCTTTAAAAAATATTATTGAAGAGATGGGCAGATATGAAGAGGTTTTTAAAAGTTCTATTCATAGAAGTAGTGCAAAAAATGAAAAACTCATAACATTTGACGGTAATAAATGGCGAATTAGCAATCCGGTAGCACAAGAAGAAAATTTTGCCGAACGCTGGCATGAAGATAATCATGCAAGAGCAAAGGCTTTTTTTGAGTGGACAAGTGATTTGAAGCACAATTTTCTGCAAGAATTGGAATCACAGGATTTAAAAGTAATACAAAAATGTCTTGGGCAAAGACTTTGTTGGAGTATTGGGGAAGAAAAATTAATAAGTTTGGGGTTTTCTAATAATACTGGTTCTTACTCAGAATCCTTACCACCAATTCGGGAGGTTGTTATTACAAATCCAATAAAACCATACTTGCAATATTAAATCATGGATAAAATAGAATCAGAAATACGTAATCTTATAAAATATCATTCAAAATTATCATCTCAAAAACTGCAAAACCAATACATAGTAACAGGAAGGTTTGGGTTTAAAACAAAAATTTTTGACGATGAAATTGTTGATGCTTACAAAATAGAAATTAGGTTAGATGATAAATTCCGACAACAACTTCCTGTTGTAAGAGAAATTGCGGGAAGAATCAAAAGAAATATTGATAATCATATAAACAAAGATGGAACTTGCTGTTTAGGTGTACCACACCAAATAAAGGCTAAAGTGGGTGCTAATTTCACATTATTAGAATTTTTTGACCAAGTAGTTACAGGATACTTTGCTCAATATTCTTATAAGGAAAAACATGGCAAATGGCCATTTGGTGAAGCCTCACATTACCAAGTTGGACTTTTGGAATATTATATGGAAAGTTTTGGCTTACAATCTTTTGAAAGTGTAGAAAGATTTTTAGAAAAACTTTCTAAATTAAAAAATAAACCTAAAGGTTATCAAAGATGTAACTGTGGTTGTAATAAATTAATTAAAAATTGTCCAAATCAAAAATTAATAAAAAAGGCATACATACACGGACATGACTACGTATCAGAATTAAAAGAGATAAAAGCTTATTTGGAGAAACAATATGTCAGTAACAAAAATTAAAGAAAAAACAATATACACATTATGGGGACGTGCAGGCGGGATTTGTGAAATTTGTGGAGAACCTCTTGCTATTGATCCATTAACTAAAAAACTTAAACATAGAGGTTATGTTGCTCATATTTACGGAGAAAAAAAAGGCGCAGCAAGGTATGATAGAATTTTTTCCAAAAGATATTGTGATGATATTGATTATTTAATGTTAGTGTGTGACAGTTGCCATAAACGAATCGATGTTGATGAACCATTAAATTATCCTGTAGAAAAATTATGTGTTATAAAAAGAGAGCATGAAGAATTTATTGCAAGAATAGTAGCATGTAAACAATATAAAAAGTCTCAAGCACTTACGCTTCGTGCAAAAATTGGAAAACATGTTCCGGATAGATTTGATAATAATTTGTTATTAGAAAGTATTATCAATAATCATAAGCAACCCAAAACAAATACACCAATTTCTTTGCTTGATGTAAGCGATTTAGATGATAGCCAAGCTGCATACTGGGAATTTGCAAAACTGAGTTTAACAACAAAATTTAAACAAATTATAGATACGCACAGTGATGTTTTTGCTTGGTCAATCTTTGCAATAGCACCACAGCCATTACTTATTTTGTTAGGAAGCTTATTAACAGAGTTGCACGACGTAGATATCTACCAAAAGCATCGTATTAATAATACTTGGACATGGCCAATTGATAATGACGATAAAGTTGAATTCAAAGTATTAAAACCTACAAATGCAAATTTAGAGAATGTTGCTATAAAGTTTTCACTAAGTGCAGACAT
>CAJOOM010000052.1 GCA_905236775.1 Candidatus Gastranaerophilales bacterium | reverse complement strand
TCCTGTTACTACAATATCTGCATTTGGATGTTCTCTTTTTACTTTGTCATAAATTTTTAAAGCATCTGTTGTTTGTGCAGGAATTTTCGATTTTGCCATAGCGATATCATTTCTTATATCTTGTCCTGATTCGGTTCCTCTGTATGCAACAATAATACTATTTCCATCAGATAAAACATCCGCATAAAAACCTGTGTTTTTATTTTCTGCAAAATCTATTACCCTGTATCCTGCTGGTAGATAACTGCCCTTTCCACGATAAGAATATATTGCTGCTCGTTTTAATACCTCATGATACTTTGTGTCTTGTTTATAGTTTGTCATAATTAAAACTTCCTTTCTAGTTTCTAAGTATTTCAAAGAATTAATAAGTGAATTTCCACTTTCTATTAAACCCCTCACCCTAGCCCTCTCCCACAAGGGGCGAGGGAAATTTGCACCAGAATGCTTTAATACTCATCTCGTCACTTCGTCACTATTTTAAAACTATTTTCAATTTTCTTAGTGCCTTATGGACTTTCTTTTCAAACCCACTTTCATTAGGCTCAAACTTTAACTTTAACCTTTTCAAACTCCAAATTCTTTATACAAAAATCATCTCCCTCGTGTTTTGTTAAAAATGTTATTTGGAGAGTTCTAAAGAATGAAACCGGCAGTTTTTTAATTACATTAATGTCTTTGTTTGGAAAGTACGAACTATCCCAATAACCTTTATCCCAATACAAAACGTTTTGAAGAGTTTTTCCTTTTATATATCTGATTTTAGATGTTGTAGAGTCGTAGTTTTTGGTATATTCCACATAGAAGCTGTTGTTGTAATACATATCCATAGTTGCTCTTGGCGGATTATTCACAACTTTTATGCTATTTTCTCTGCCTAAGTTAAGCGGAGTGCACTTGTAGAATGATTCAATAAACTCACCATCAAAAGTATTTGATGAATATTCTTCATAAATTTTTTCTCCTGCAGAATATAGCACACCTCCAATTACACAAAAACAATTTATTTTTTGAGATTTTCTCTTTATCCAAGCCCTTCTTATGTAATCATAAATAAGTATTGTTGAATAATTTTCATCGTTTGTCGGAATAAGAAACCAGACTTCGTTTCTGTCTGACGTCACAACTGAAAGTGTTTTTATTTCGCCGACTTTAGATAATGGCATGTCAAAAAGCTCTTCTTGAATATCAAGTGCAATATTTTCACCTAAAGTTTTATCACCGTTCACAACCTGACGAAAACAATACACACCTTTTTTCACGTCATCGTAAAAATACAATTCTGTTCCGTGAAAAACAAGCGCATTTTCTCCTGAGCAGCCGCCCGGAGATTCCATCGTTTTTGAGAATTTCCCATTTTCTTCAGTTATCAAACAGGAAGAATCCTTATGAAATACAGCCAGAGTACCTAAATATGGGTAAATAGCAGTAATATTTTTAACAAACTCAATGTATCCGGCAGAGGTTGTAATTTCTGCATCAGATGTCGAAAAATCATAAATATTCTCTTGAACCGAATACCAAAGCGTTTGATTTGAAAAAATCCATAATCTTCCTGCAAATACAACGATTCCCAAACCTTTAATTGTTCTGCCGTCAGTATCGGTAATATTCATCATAGTGACTTCGTTTAAAACACCTTCTGTGTATTTTTCAAGCTCTATCGTTAAAATTTCTTCTCCGTTTGAAAATACAAATAAATCGCTCCATCCCTGCGTAACATCGCAAGCACAAGATTTTCCGGTAACAGATAAGTTTGTAACCTTTAGAGTCAAGGTATTTGCTTCACGGTTAAAAAGGTAAATTTTACCAGTTTCAGTGTTTTCCGTATGTACAAAAAAGTATACATTGCCCTTTTGAACACTTTCAAAAATATTAATAACTGTTTCACCATCCGGAATATCATTACAAACCGCGATATTTCCTCTGGTGGTTCTAATACCGACTCCCGAGTTTACACCTGTTGAAAATAATTCAACATTTTGAATATCGGAAGCTGTGACTACAGTAGAGGAATAAATTGAAGAAGTTCTGTTTATTCCTGAAAAATTGTTACATATTAAACTTGTTTTTTGCATTTTTATTTCCTTTCTTTTTTAAAAGTTAATAAGTGGTTTTGTAAATCACGATTTGGAAACCGTAATTTGAGGTTTTAAGGGAATAAGAGAATAGGGCATTAAGGTGAACCGTGAACCGTGAACCGAGGTTTAAAAGCAGTTTGGCATAAATCCCCTCGCCTCTTGTAGCACTACTGTCCATGATAATTTTGAATTCATTCAATAAGGCAAAAATGCAGTTGCACAAAAGCATTTGAGTGTTTTTGAGAGGGTGG
>CAJOOM010000051.1 GCA_905236775.1 Candidatus Gastranaerophilales bacterium | reverse complement strand
GATTGTTTTGCAGCTAAACCGATTAAAGTAATTAAACCTACTTGTGAATACAAATCTAACGCTTGTCCCATCATTAATTGGAATATTAATGCGCCTACAATTGCGACAGGTGATATTAAAAGTACCGCAACCGGTATCATCCAGCTTTCATAAAGTGCAACTAAGAACAGGTAAACAAACAGAAGTGCAAATCCTACTACAAGCCCTGTTTGTCCTGAAGATTCCAGTTCTTGCAAAGATGTTCCAGACCATTCAAAAGTGTAGTCGTGCGGTAAATTTTTCTTAGACAACTCTTTCATAGCATTCATTGCATCACCTGAAGATTTGCCGTTAGCAGGTGAACCTTGAATTTGTGCTGCACGGAATTGATTGAACCTTGTAATAGATACCGCACCAACGGTTTGTTTTGGTGTAATCATTGTCATGATAGGTACAGGTTGTCCTTTTTTATTCATAACATAGATTTTCTGTAAATCCTCAATCTTGTTTCTGTAATCTCCCTCTGCTTGCATAAAGACTTTGAATACTCTGCCTAATTTATTAAAATCATTAATATATGAGTAAGATAAAGTTGAAGCAAGTGTATTATGAAGTTCGTCTAAATCAACTCCTTGTGCCAAAGCTTTTTCATAGTCTATATCTAATTGATACTGCGGAACATTTGCTTGGAATTGTGTATAGACATTCTGCAATGAAGGATCTTGATTAGCTTTTGCGATAAACTCATTTGCAAATGCTGCAAGATCTTGAACACTTGAGTTACCTGTTGACATAAGCTGGTATTCAAAACCGCCTGCCATACCCAAACCGTCTATTGCCGGCGGTGAAAGTGTAAAGATTGAAGCTTCATTAATATCAGCCGTACGTTTATATATTTCCATCAAAATTCCGTTATGAGAAAGGTCAGTTTGTTTTCCTTGAATTGCACGAATGACCTTACCAACAAGACTAACTTTTCTTTCTCCCCATTCTTTTAACTGAATAACAATAGTAGCTTGGTTTGAAGGTCCAAATCCGCCAAAAGCAATTACTCGGTCTTTATCAATACCTTCAATCCCATCTATTGCTTTAATAAATTTGTTACATACAGCTTCCGTCCTGTTGAGTGATGCACCGTCCGGAAGTGTTACAACAGATATTAACATTCCCTGGTCTTCATCAGGAATAAATCCTGTTGGAATAACTTTAAACAGACCTAACATCAAAAGAACTATTGCAATATAAGTTATTATTGTTAGTTTTTTATCGTGAACAAATTTCTTAACCAAATCAATATAATAATTAGTTAGTTTATCAAATTTTTCATTAAAATACTTAAGTCCAATGTTTACGTACTCTTTTACTATAATCGCCCAAGAAAGGTTATTGTTACTTTCTTTCTTTTTAGATGGTTTTAAAATTATAGAACACATTGCAGGAGAAAGTGACAATGCACAAACTGCTGAAAAAGCTATTGATACAGCAATACACACTGCGAATTGTTTGTACATAGTTCCCGATAGACCGCTCATAAAGCACATCGGTACAAATACCGCCATAAGAACAGCAGCCATTGCTATAAGTGACCCGCCAACTTCACCCATTGTGATTTGTGTTGCCTCAAGTGCTGATTTCCCGTCTTCTATATGTCGTTTTACGTTTTCAATTACAACAATAGCATCATCAACTACAACCGCAACTGCAAGGACTAAAGCAAATAATGTTAATAGGTTCAAAGACATTCCTAATGCCTTTAAAGCAATAAACGTACCGACTAAAGATACAGGAATTGTTACACAAGGAATTAAAGTAGCTTTAAAATCTCCTAAAAATACAAATATAATCAAAATAACGATTAATGACGTTAAAAGAATTGTAAATTCAACTTCATCCATTGATTCATTAATGAAAACAGAACTATCCATCATAATATCCAATTTTAATGAATCAGGAAGAGTTTGAGAGAGTTCATCCATTGTTTTATAAATGTTGTTACAAATCTCAACGGTATTGGCTCCCGGAAGAGGCATAACCTGAATTAAAGCAGCAGGCTTACCGTCAACAATACCAAACATTGAATAAGATTTTGCACCCAACTCAACTCTTGATATTTCTTTCAGTCTTAATTTAGAACCATCCGTGTTAGAACGAATTATGATATTCCCGAATTCTTCAGGAGTTTGTAATCTTCCTTTAGTAAGAAGTGAAAGTTTCAAACTCGGATTTGCGTTTGTCGGCTTGTCACCCAAAGCACCTGCTGAAAGTTGAACATTTTGGGTTCTGATTGCGTTTTGAATTTCTGCAATTGTAACCTTATAACTTGCAAGTTTTGCAGGGTCAAGCCAAATTCTCATAGAATAATCATCCGCACCGAATACGTTAACTGAACCAACACCGTTAATTCTCTTTATTGCATCTTTAACATAAATATTTGCATAGTTAGTTAAATCCAATTGATTCCACGATTCATTATCAGATGCAAGGTTTAAGATAATAGCACCTGCACCGCCGACTTTATTTTCTGCGGTTAACCCTTGCTGCATAACCTCTTGCGGTAAAAGTGCCTGAACCTGTTGAAGTTTATTTTGAACATTCATCAGGTTGATATCATTATCCGTACCTGTTTTAAAATATATATTTAAATTATAAGCTCCGTCATAACTTGTTGAAGACATATAAATCATATCCTTAACACCGTTAAGCTGGGATTCCAAAAGAGATGCTATTGAGGATTCAATAACAGCGGCACTTGCCCCCGGATAATACGCAGATATTGTAACCTGTGGCGGTGTAATATTAGGATACTTTTCCTGCTGAAGTCCAAACAGTGAAAGCAAACCTAAAATCACTATAATTACAGATATAACAACCGCAAATCTCGGTTTTTTAATGAAAAAATATAAATCTTCTTTATTTATCGCCATTCTCTTTTTCCTTTTTATTTTTTCGGTTTAGTAAAGCCGACCTACTTATTTTGTGCAAATTATTACACCCTACACTCTCTATGTTACGTTCTTTGCATATATTTCTCCAGATTAGAATTGACAAACTCTATTAAATCGTTTAACTTGTAAGTATGCTCTTGGCTATGCGTACATCTTTCAGATGTATAGGGTTTACGGTCAAGAGCTTTTTTAGCTATACATGGTTTAATTTTTTTACACCAAAACCACTATTTTTTCTTGTCCGTTTTATCTTCTGCTTGGTATTGCTTTGTTTTTACCTTTTGACCTGATTTATAGATATCTTGAATACCTTTCATTACAACAACATCATTGTAATCAAGTCCTTTTTCTACTATCCAGTTATTTTCGTAATTTTCATTTACTACAATATCTCTTTTTTCCGCTTTTCCGTCTTTAACAACCCAAACATAATACCCCGTTCCGACATCCGTTTTCGTAGCGGATTGCGGTATTAACATAACTTTTTGCGGGCTATTGACTCTTATTGTCACATTTACATAATCTCCCGGTACTAAAAGTTCATCAGGATTTTCAAAAACCGCTCTTAATGTTACAGTACCGGTGTTTTCATCAACCTTATTGTCTACAAATTCTATTTTTCCTTCTTTTTCATAAGTTGAACCATCTGCAAGTCTTAATAATATAGATGCTGTACTTTCATCATTCGGATTTTCTTTATAATATTTCTTGAGTTCTATAAAATCACTGCTTTTCAATGGGAAAATAACTCTCATAGGATTTGTAGTATAAATTTGAGCGATAACACCAGTTGAAGGAGTTACATAGTTTCCCACAGAAACTATTGTTTTACCGATTCTTCCATCCATTGGAGATGTTATATTTGTATAACTTAAGTTTAAATTTGCTTTATTCATATCAGAAACAGCACCATCTAATGCCGCTCTGTTTTTATTTCTTTGAGTTAAAGCATTATCATAATATTCTCTACTTACCAAATCTTCCTTCAAAAGTTGTTCTGCACGTCTCAAATCCGTTTCTGAATTTTTATAAACTGCAGAATTTTCGTTAACTCTTGCTCTGGCAGTCTGTGCAGCAAGTGCATACTCATCAGGTTCTATGAGAAAAAGTTTTTGTCCTTTTTTTACTCTATCACCTTCTTGAAAATAACTATCTTGAAGCCATCCACTAACACGAGCAATTATATCTACAGATTTTTGAGCCTCTATCCTGCCGGTTGTACTATATGTTGGATTTATCTCTTTTGATACAGGAGTTGCTACCTCTACCGTTTTAGGTTGCGACATCATATATGCAGTTAATGCACCGGTAATTAGAGTTTTTCCTTGATTCCAGATTATTGGCACTAGAATAACCGCCAAAATTCCTGCTGTAATTTTAGTTTGTTTTGACTTCCAATCTATTTTCATACACTCTTCCTATCTTATTTAATGTAATACTTTGTTATTTTACCATAAAAAACAATGTTTTTATATTTATATTTTATATTGACTTTTTATTCGATATTGTGACAAACTTATTTATAGAATGAATACTGGTTTTAAAATAGCAAGAAGGAGTTTTTATGGAAAACATGTTAAAAAAAATTAGTAACACCCAAAACATTATATTTTTACTGGGAGTTATTATCTATGGTATTTGTCTGTTTACAATAACAGATATAGCTTTAATGCTTTTTGTAACTTATGTTATAGCTTGTGCCTTAAATCCTTTAGTTGACAAATTAGAGAAGAAATGTAACCGAAATATTGCAGCAGCAATTGTTTTTGGTGGATTCGTAGGTGGCATATTATTGATGTTTCTGCCTATAATAATTATTGGCGGGAACGAAATAGTACATCTTGCAGCTCAATATCCTCAATATGTTGACCAAGTAAAAGATTACATTATGAATTCGCCTGTTGTTGCAGAATTTGCAAACTCAGGCGGTCTTATAGCATCAATTACAAGTATTTCAAAAGGCGGACTATATTTATTTGTAGCAATGATTTTTACATACTTCTTAATGGTAGACAGAGAAAAACTTTTAACTGCCGCTTTAAGATTTTTCCCTAAAAAATCAAGAGAAAAGATTAGAGAAATATATGAAATTTCCGAACAAAAACTGAGCAAATTTGTATCAGGTCAATTTATCGCTTCTGCAAGTGTAGGTTTGATTGTTATTGTAGGTCTTTTATGCTTAAAAGTTGATTCAGCTATTATATTGGGCTGTGTTTCCGCTGTTCTGGATATTGTTCCTATTGTTGGACCTGCAATTGCTTTAGTTGTTTGTCTTGCTGTAGTTTATAAGCTCGGATGGACAATTGTAATTTTAACAGCAGTAATCTTCATAATTGCCCAAGTAGTTGAAAATAACGTTGTAAAACCTTATGTATTTGGTAAATTTATGGATCTTCACCCGATTGTAATTTATATTTTCTTATTTGTTTGCGCAAAATACTTTGGAGCAGTAGGTGCAATCTTTGCTCCTGCAATTGCGGCAGACACTTGCGTGCTTATTGAAGAGTTATATTTGAAAAATATGGATGCAGATGTTGAAGAAACAAATGAAAAATAAATAAGAGTTGATAAAAAAAACAAACTTTATTTAAAGAATAAAAAATCGGGTTGAATATCAATTATTCAACCCGATTTTCAAATTAAATTTATTAATATGTAAAACTATATGTTTGACCAAGTTTGTTTATAGTAAATTGAAGCGGCTGCGGATCATCTTTAAATTTCATACAAAGTATTCTCATAGAAGAATTTGCCTTTAGGTCATAATTTTCAGGCAATGAATGAGCAAATCTTGTAGCTTCCTTTACAACCATTCCAAGTCTTACGTTGTTTGCAACAGTAAAGCCAAAAGACAAACCTCCGGTTGCAACTGCTAAAGGAACAGCCAAAGTATCTGCAACATCTAATCTGTCATAATCTACAAATGTTGATGTTGTAATATCTTTTAGTGCCGCAAGTCTTTCCGAGTAAACTTTTTCTACTTTTACATCTGAATTAGAATTGTTTTTAAGAATATATTCAAACGCATGAACATATTTATTTTCTTTGTTTTTTAAACGATATTCATTAACTGTAACCGTAATATCAGCCTCTGCATTATAAAATTCTTGCGAATCAACACAAGTCAAATCAATCGGATCTTTATCCTCTGTATATGGAATAGCAGAGGTCTTTTCATTTCCTTTTGACAATTTATCATTTAATTTGCTTACCCCTTTTTTAAGTGGTTTTAACCCATCAGGAAGAGTAAATAGACCATCTAGTGCACCGGATCTCGCATAATCTATAAAATCAAACTTGTATTCTTTATAAGCCTCTTTATCCTCTAAAGTTTCATATTTATAATTTTGACTTTTAAAGAACTGTGTAACATCGTTGTTTTCTTTATCATATTCGCCATCTGTTACAATATATACATCAGTATCATGCAAAGCAGGATAAAACTTCATATAATAGTGTTCATCACCATAAGTTGCATAATACGCATTTCTTGTTAGTTTCTTAACCTCAACTTCATTACTTAAAATGTTATCTACAACCGGTACAATTGTTCTTATATTTTGGTCTTTTATTCTGTATGCATGATAATCTTTTATCATGCCGGCTGCATTTGCAGATGCTGCAAATAGCACAAGTAGTGATAGTACGCAAAGACCTCTTAGCTTGTTTTTCATATTAATTTTCCTCCTTGTTCTTAATTCAACATTTTCTTCTTATTTATTCGTATAACCTACTTACTACTCCTTATAATAACATATTAATCATATATTAAACAAGATTGCTGTTCAATTTATTGTATTCTAAAATTTTTTTAAATTATTTTTATAAACATCCAACAGCAGTTACGGAAAGTTTGCCATTTTCTTTCATATAAAAAAAAGCTGTGAGTATTCACAGCTAACCACATATGTGTAATATGTTAAATAGAAAGTTTTTATAGAGCCATTGCTTTATATTCAAGGTTTTGCTCTGTCAAATCCGTCGGATTCTTATAATCAAACGGGATTATAATATTAATTGAACTATTTGGAAGTTTTTCTAAACCATATTCATTAATAAAGTGTTCGTCAAGTTGAAGTGTATATCGTCCGGGCGCAAGTCCGGAGATATAGAATTCTCCGCTAGAATCTACTGTTGAATAATTGACTTCCTTTCCGTCTTTATCCAAAAGTACAACTACAAAATCTGAGATTTTTAAATCACGGTCAAAGTCATCAGATATCTTAAGTACACCGGATACTGAACCTACAGTACTTTGCAGTGGTATTTCCAGTTTTGTAGTTTGACCGCCATCTATTTTAATCCTGTTAACAATTTTATCATTTGTTTGTGGAGCTACTGTGATAGGAAGATTATCCATATCTATAGTTACGGTATAAATACCTTCTTCAAGACTTGAAGAATATACTCTACCTTTTTTATTTGTTATATTCGTTTCACCAGTCCAACTTGTTATTAAAGGGACATCACTCATTGGTATATCAACATTTTTTGTATACTTTCCATCACTATTTACATCAATATATGCCAGTGCTTCAAATAGACCTTTATGCAGATCTTCATTACCAACAGATTTCAAGCCGTGATTAAAGACTTGGAATGCATCATTGAATGTAAAATTAACAGAATGTCTGTTAGTTGTCGGCATAAACATATTATCTATAAAATATCCTCCGTTTTGTGAATATTGATAACCGACTGACATTGATTGACCGGATTTTGCTCTATAACTTAAATTTGTATATGCTTCATGCCCTTTTTGCCCATAATAATGAAAACCGTAGCCTAATCCCCATGTTAACCTTTTCCACGTCGGGAATGTATACCCAAAACGGAACATATTATATCCGTTTTTATATCCATCACTCTTGTATCTTATAATATTATGTCCCAGTTGGAATTTTCCATATTTTTGCCCTATTGGAATATCTATTTGAACATAATTATCAGCATATTTTGTATTGTAATTTCTGTCATTAATACTTGCTTGATTATATCTGGTATCATATTTATTTTCTCTTCTACCAATCTGTATTTGAGCATAGTTATTAAAATTCCTGCTAATATTAGCATCATAATTATAATTATAGTTACGCCCATAATCATTTTTACCTTGTCTAAAAAAGCTGCTAAATCTTACATCTGCAACGTGTGGAACTTTTGTCGATGCATTAATTGAAGCTTCATCAAATGTTAAAGTGCCTCCTTTGTACCTATGATTCATGTTAGAAAAATATCTCATGTAACTACCGCTTGCACTTGTATTATTAAAACTTAAACTTGCTGACGCACGTCCGCCGGTTCTATCATTCATAGATGTTGAATCTGAACTTGCTATATACCAGTCTGGAGATGTATGGAAAACTTCTGCTTTTCCTTTAGCAAATTTAGGTTTAAATATTTTATAGTTGAATTTTTGTAAATCTTTTTCGTATTCGCCGACCAATTTACCCATGAATCCTGCGTGAGTATTATGCTCTCTAACATCATGAGCAACACTTGCTCCTGCAACAGCCCTTGCTTTTATGTTTTTATTTTTTTCACTTTTCCATTCAATACTATTTAATGTTGTTGCACCCTCTTGATAATTAACGTTTTTTTGCGTACCAACAACAAGCAAACTGTCATTAGTTGGAAGTTCATACATGATGTTTGCTTCTTCTTTTTTGTATATTTTATCAGCAGAAACTCTTGACTTTAATGTTATATTATCTTTAATTCCATAACTGTATTCTCCACCACCGGTTACTTTTTTGTTATTTCCTCTATATATTTTTGCCCCATCTCTAAATAATCTGTTTTGATAGCCCCAAACACCTGCGTATGCAGTTGCTCTTTGTTCTTTTTCTAGAGGAGTTCCCTTGCCAAAAATAGAATATCTCTCATCTGATATAAGTTCTACAGTACCGTCTTCATTAATTTCTTCCAATTTGATTCTTAAAACAGGATTTGGAAGTTTTACTTCTTTTAGAGTGTAAAAACCCGCGTACGTACTTAAAGTAATCGGTTCTAAATCGTTTACTGTTAAGCGCACTAAACTTGTTGGTTTTACATAGCCAGTTATATATTGTGGATTTGGCTTTTCATTGTCATAATTCCATATTTGTGCACCGAAAATATTTGTTCCCAATTGAGAGTCTTCATCTGAAATCCCTCTTACTTTTCCAAGTTCGTAGTGATACTCTTTTGTATCACCTGATTTATTTGTATATTTAAATTTATTTCTGTAAGTTGCAGTTAACCCGCCAAACATGAATGCATCACTTCTATAGTGATATTCTGTTGCTTCTACTCTGTATTTTCCACCAAATATATTACCATTTATACTCGCTATAGTGCTTCCGGCAAAAGTATCATTTATTTCTTTATGTCTTCTATTTGCATTATAGTATTCTACACTATTTGCATCAGAATACATATTGCTGCGTAATCCTATTGTATTTAAGGTAATTTTCCTTTGCTTTTTAGGTAATACAACATCTTGATAAGCACGCGGTTTACCATCGTCTATATCAAATTTTCTTTCTTTTGCTAAAATTGGAATATCCCTTGTCACCGTTGCTTCAAGAGATAGAGTTTCGAAATCCGTATTAAGTTTTATACCCATAACTTCTTCTGCAACGGATGCTGGAATATATGCCTCATTGAATACTCCGTCCACCAAACCTTGCATAATAAATATTGGTGTCTCTTTAGTTATCGGATAATCTTCTACAAAAACACCATTCTGGGTAATCATACCCTCTTTCCCATCAAAAGTTGTAAAACTTATTTTCTTTTCAACTCTGTTTCCTTCATATTTAATATTAAATATATCTGCTAATTGTTTGAATGGGACTAATATTTTGTTATTTTCTGCTATTACTATTTCAACGTCATAATATGCTAAATTATTTACGTTAACGTAAGAAATCGTAGAATCAAAAGCAAAAGACGGCAAAGCCAGACACATTGTGCCTGCTATAAATGCCATTATTATGTTTTTTTTGATTCTATTTAACATCTCTTCTCTCTTTTAATCCTTTTTTTTGAGAGTATTTGGTAAATATATGTTTCTTGGACATCCTTTGTCCACTGGGTCTATTCTGAATTCTTTAAATATATCTTAGCTTTTTACAAACCTACTGAAGTTATTGTTATTGTTGTCTTATATAATCCGGATGTATCTTTTGTTTTGTGGAAAGTTCCTGACACAGGGGTTGGATTAACACTATGTGTAATTGTACCTTCTGTCTCGCCATTTAGATTAATTCTGTAACAATATCCAAAAGTTTTATATCCTGGTTGAAATGTAGAAGTGAACGGTGATGCTGTGATTGTTACAGGATAAACAATTACATTAGGATTGTCTCCGGTATGTGTAAGCGCTTCATTAACTTGAACAGATGTGGGGAGCGATTCTGAGTTTGTAAAAGCTATATTGCCCCAATAATCATAAGCAGAAATGGTTCCGGTTGATGTTTCAACTGATGAGGTTATTACAAACTCATTTGAATTTTCTGTATCATTAGAGTTGAGTTCAAAAATAGAACTTAAAGTTCCACTAATTGTACCGGTTTCGGGATTAGCGTACACCGGTGTGCTTGTTGACACTTTTTCTATTTTTGTTGCTTTTGGAACATTTGTTTTAAAAACAAGATTTGCCTGTGTATCAGCATAAACTGATGTTCCTATACCTGAAACCAATATAATCGTTAGTAGTTTTATTATAATATTTTTTTTCATCTCTCTCTTTTCTGCATATTATATTGAAAACAATATTTGCATTTCTTGGGTTGAAGTAAAAACTTCAACCCAAAATGCAAAATTTAAACTACGGTGTTACTTGTGTCATAGTAACGTATGCTTTATATAAACCTTCTGTATCGTAAGTTGAGAAAGTACCATTTATTGCCGTAGATATAGTGTAGTCAAAGTTGTATTCACCGTTGTTGAATGTATATTTTATGTTTGCTAAATCTCCTGCTGGTGCACTCATAGTTCCAGCTGGATCTGCTGTAGCACCGGTATCATCTACCATTTTACAAACAGGAGTTACATTAAATGCAATTGCATTTGGTGTAGCACTTTTATCTGTGCTTGAACTTGCTGCTGATTGAATCTGTGCTTTTGTCGGTCTGTTTTCTGCAGTAACTGTAGTATTAGTAAATACTACAATCGGATTTCCTACAGTACCGCCTAATGCAGCAACTTGACCTGTAGATGAGTCTGCTTTAACCGTCAATTGAACAGCATCAGAACGATTGTTTGTAATTACGTGGTAACCAAATGTTATTGGTGTACTTACTGTTAGTTCAGTGTAAGCATCATCCACTGCAACAACACCTTGGTAAACTTTACCCGGGTTCTTTGTGATGTTGAAAAATGGTGACAAAGTGAATTTCAATTCGTCGTTTTGTGATGCTACAGGATCTGCAAATGCAGGTACTGCAAGTGCTAGCGCTAACGCTAATGGGATAAATTTTGTGAATTTCATAAGATGTCCTTCCTTTCTTTCTTTTTTTGTTTGTTTCACTACATTTCACCTTTTATATTTATTGTTTTTTCTTCTTTTAGATTTTGTTTTTTGCCGTTTTCATCTGTATAAGTTACAACATATCTCAGAGTGTATTCGCCTGCTTCAATATCAGTTGTGTCAATTTGCTCTGAAATTATTCTAGAACTGTTATCTGCAACAACACCTTCTGTACCATGCTGCTCTTTTACAAGTTTCTTACCATTTACGATTTGAATATTTGAATTGAATCTGATTTTACTATTACCTTGCGACAAGAGTTTTGCTTTTACTAAGCATTTTCCTTTTTCTTGAACTAATTCAAATTCACCAATTTCACATTTCTTTGTTGTTTTACCTTTATCAAGATAAATAGGAACTCCTATTCTTGTCTTTACAATTAGTTGGGCATTAATACCTTTTCTTCCTGTATCAAGGTTCATTTCTTTCGGATTTACATCTTCTATGTATAATACAGTCCTATTTTCTCCATCCGGAAGAGAATTAAGCCCTACAATATTTATTCTGACTTTTTGCGATTTTCTTGGAAAAACGTTGAATTCCGAAGGAACGAATCGAATTTTTTTGGATAAATCGTTTGGCGCAGTCTGCCCATCCATCATTACAAGTTCACCTTTTTCATCTATTTTGAAATAACCTGTATATGCTCTAAATCTCATTATTTCTTCTTTATCACCTTTTACTTCAACCGCTGTTGAAATGTAATTCGTTCTGGATTTATTTGCATTTAATTCTATCCTTGTAGGCATAACAGTAATTGAAGCAAAAGCCTCTGATGTCATAAATAATGCTATTAAAATGCTTAAAAACTTCTTCATATCTTATCTTCCCCTATCCTCTCTCAAAATAAACCTTAAGTTATTTTGATAATTACCAGCTTTCATAATTTTGCCGTCTTTTCCTTCAACAGCAAATTCAAAAGAAACATACTGATTATTCGAAGGCGCTTTGCCTCTTGCAACAAGTATTTCTTTATCTGGATATAATTGTATTCTCTCCTGCAATCTCTCAATAACGTCAGGAGATGCAGAGATGGTTCTTATGTAATAATCACCGGCTCCTTCACCAAACTTGTCAGTATTTACCCATAATTCCCAATCACAGTTTGAGTTAATGTATACCATCGGTTCGCCATCTGTTGTAATTTTTTTATTCTTCTCAAATACATCTTTGGCACTTACATTTATTGCAGCTTCTGCGCCATGAAAACTTATTTCTTGAATCTTTGGTACAATAAATTGTAATGTAAAATTCGACATAGAAGCTATTCTGCCATTATCAGCATCTGTTGCTTGTACTTCAAAATTAATAGTATATATTCCAGCTGGAACCATACCAAAATCTCTTATTTTAGCAATCATATTATGAGAGATTCCACCCATTTCTAATCTATTGAATAAATTAGAATATTCATTATACCTAAAATATACATCTTCCCTGGTATTATTAATATATAAGTTTTCTAAGGGAATTGTATACTTTCCGTCGGTACTCCTTACAGCAGTATCAAGCGGTCTTAGCGCAATATTGTATTCTCCGCCGTCATTGCTATTTATTAACAAATTTCTCTCTATTCCAGAAGGATGAACAACCGTATTACCTTGGTAGTCCAAGATAACCATAGATGCATCTGCTCTAGAGCCAAATGCAATTAATATTGCTATAATTGATGTGATAACGGTCTTTTTCATAAAGTACTTTCTTTTTCGGATATCCTTATAAAGAATTGTAACAATTTGTATTAAAACTTCAATACTTACTTGTATCAAAATCCTCTGTTTTGCGTAGACTTCAATTAAAAATTCATCTTTTTGATTTAGAAAATTTTAAATCGATAAAATTTTTAACATCCTATCATACAACATGTATTAACGGCATTTTTTTGAAAAACTTTAATGATTTTGTGAAATTTGTTACAAAAATTTACAAATTGCTAAATGATAATAATATATTGTATTATAGTCAATAGGATAGTTGATTTTGAACTAAAAATACGGCATAACATAATAGTTAAAGAGATAAAAATCTTTAAATGCTTGTTGATGCCAATATATAAATTCTCTTAAAGGGATAATAAAGGAGAGATTAGGTGAATATTTTAAAGAAAGCACTTATGGTGTTTGTAATTTTTTTTGCAATTACAGCACCTTCATATTCAGTTACAACGACGCAAACAGATGTCTTAAGTTTTAATATTACCGGATTTGCGAGAATTACACCAGTAACCAGTCCTGTATTAACTGCGAATATTACAAATCGGTCCGGAAACTTGCACATGCCATTATCTACTACGTTCAGAGTTATTACTAATGCTAATAAAACGCAGACATTATATCTTAAAGCCAATGTTAACACTGAATCCGGCTTTGAAAACGCAATGTTTGAACAAGGTGGAAGAGTTTATATAGCATTTGCAAACTTAGCGAAAATGCCGTCTTCTTCGGCTCTTGCTAATTGCAAGCTAGGTGGCATACCTAAAGATAGCCCAGGAGTTGTTGCTTATCCTGTAAGCAGTATAAGTGGCGCTAACCATAAATATATTCCCTCAAAAGGTAAATACGAAGTTTATGTTGATAACGGAAAAACCGACGTGACAGTAAATGTAGGTTCAAATGTTTTAAGAAGTTCTTTTGCGGCGAATGATCCAAAAGGTTTTTATCAAGCAATATTATCATTAACAGAAGCAGATATTTAAAATATGATAAGCTGGAACAGTAAAAAATTAAATATTATAAGGTCATCAGTGATATGCTCACTGATATTTTGCTTTGTTCCGACTATTGTATTTCCTTTTGATGCATTTACTCCTCCTGTAGATGTAACTGAATCCGTTATGGATACAAACGAGCAAACTATTGAGATTAAACCTGTTCAAGATATTAATGATAATTTAACCCCAAAAGATGAACAAACTATTCCGGAAGAAAATATTGCATCAAATGTAATTTATTTAGATATAACACAGGTTAATCAAGCCCTTTTAAACGGCTTACTGCCAAGTCCAAGTGAATACAAAAAGGGAAATATCCCCAGTATAAATTTACCATCTGAATTAAAGCAAAAAGATGAATATCTAAAAACTAAACCTGAAAATGAATTTTCATTTACTGATATTGAGGGTTTTGTTATGCCATCCGAGTATAAAAAAACAGTTAAACCTCAAAAAGAAATATCGCCAAGTTACTATGCATCTGCTCAAACAGATGATAATATTCCTAATTTAGAAGGAAAAATTATTCAGGGTATATCAGTAAACGGACTAAAATTACTTGATGAAAAGGACGTTTTAAGTGTTGTATTTACTAAAAATGGTTCTGAATTCCATTCTTATATGCTGCAAAAAGATTTGCAATCGATATACAATCTTGGTTATTTTTCCGATTTAATGGATGTAGAGCCAACATATAATGAGTCTAATGACACAGTATCATTGACTTTTAATCTTAAAGAAAACCCGGAAATCAAAGATATAGTAATTAAAGGGAATACAGTAATTTCAACAGAAGAACTTATGAAATTTACTAAAGATTTAAAAAATCTTCCTCAAAACCTTATAACAATAAACGATTCTATAAAAAAAATAAATGATTATTATGCGCAAAAAGGGTATATATTAGGAAATGTTTCCAATATTGATGACAGCAAGGATGGGATTGTTACTTTTGAAATTTCGGAGGGTGTAATTGAAAAAATAATATTTGACGGTGAACACAAAACAAAAGACTATGTAATAGAACGTAATATGATAACTTCTGCGGGCTCTGTTTATAATGAAGAAATACTGAAAAAAGACATTTCAAGAATTTACGCAACCCAAATTTTTGATACTATTGACAGAACAATCGAACCAAGCACAACTAAAGACGGAGAATATGTAGTAAAAATTGCTGTAAAAGAGGCATCTTCTAATAGTATCTCAATCGGAGCTGGTGTAGATAATGCACTCGGTGTATTTGGTTCAATATCAATTTTAGAGAAAAATTTTATGGGTAAAGGACAGCAACTTGGTATAACAGGCATGGTTGGTTCCGGAGTCCTTTTAAGTGATGCCTCAATAAAAAATCACATGAATTATCAACTTGAACTTTTCTTTAAGGAACCGCACTTTATAAATGCTGATAACTCTTTAATGTCTAAATTATATGTAAGAGAATTAGGTAGTTATCAAGTTCCGCTTGCTATAGAACGAAGATTTGGTATTAATGGAGTTATTACACACAAGGTAAAAGGAAATGACAAATTATTAACAAGTTTGGGACTTGGTTATGAACATATTCACCTTAGTGAAACAGAATATAACAAAATTTATAACATGTATAAACTTAGAAATATTGACTTTTCAAAAAGGTCTAAACAGTTAATTGGTGGTAACTTCATAAACATTTCTCCATCAGTAGAATACACTGATGTAGATAACGATTTTATGCCAAGAAAAGGTATTGTTGCAAAAGCAAGCTTTATCGAATCTTTTTGTGTTGACCATTTAAAACGCACAAATGGAAGAATTATGGCAAAAATCACAAAGTACATACCTGTATTTAAGAAATCAACACTTGCTCTTACAGCAAAAACCGGCATAAAAGTCCACGGCGGCAATCACATGCCTGAAGTAATGACATTTGGATTAGGCGGACCATATACTGTTAGAGGATTTAGGATGAGCGGAGTCGGTACTGGAGATTCTTTCTTAATGGGAAGCGCAGAACTACAAACTCCTATTCCATTTATGGATAAATTCAAATACGAAGTCCTTAAAAATTTAAGATTTGCATTCTTTATAGATGCTGGTAAAATATATAATCCTACTATATCCAGTTCTTTGTATGACAGACCAAATTCAGCAATTTCTGTCGGTGTAGGGTTAAGAATCAATATTCCCGGAATTGGACCAATATCAATTGATTATGGGTTACCACTTACACATGTTGGTCAATATAATTCTAAAAGAGGATATTTTACATTCGGAACAGGAGGATTGTATGACAGTTATTAAAAACTTGAGTACCAAAATAATACTTGTTATTGGAATTTTAATCGTATCCATTCCGGTTTTTGCAAGTGGGGTCGGTTATATAGATTATGATAAAGTAGTAAGTGAATACCAATTTGCAAAAGTAACAGCAAAAGAGATTGAAACAAAAGCAAACGAGATACAAGAATATTTAGAAAGTAAAGAAAAAGAGTTTGCAGAGCTGGAATCTCCGATTCAAAGACAAAAACTTGAGGCAGCTGTAAAAAGCGAAATGCGCGCAAAAGAGGATGCATTTAATGATTTTAAAAATAAAAGTGAAGATGCAGTATATTCAAGAATACATGCAGTATCTGAGAAAATACGTTTAGAAAAAGGACTTGATGCTATTTTAGATAAAAGAAGTGTTTTTTCCGGCGGTACAGATATTACCGATGAGTTAATAAATAAATTAAATGCAGTTATTAGGTAAGGATTATTATGTCTCCTGAAGATTATATAAAATTACCAAACGGTAGAAAAATATATTTAAATAAGATTATACACAAGGTAGATGCTGAAAATTTTAGGAATTACGAACCAATATTTTGGCGTGTTTTAAAAGATAAAAATAATGATGGATTTTATAATAATACTGAAATACATAATCTGTTTCAAATAATACAAAAACATGCTAAATCTGACGGAGATAACGAACTTAGCGAAGATGAATTTGACCGTTTTATAAAACAGGCTTCCGGACAAAATAAAATTCACAAAAAAGATAGAAGTATAGCATTAAATTTTCTTACAGATTTACAAGATGAAATAGAAAAGAGCGAAGCATATAGTGCTAATGAAAGACCAGATAACACAATTCATAAATTACTGCCCGAACTTGATTTTCTGGAACTTGGTGATGATAAAAATATTGATATTACTAAGCTAAGTTATAACAATTTAAAACGCATATTTAAAGATTCTTCTAAGTATAATATAGTGGAAGACAAACAAACTCTCACCGTTAAAGACAAAAAAACAGACAGGATAATACTGGAATATATGCCAAATAATATATCTATATATTCTAAAAATGGTGATTTGGCATTAATACAGATTCTACAAAATGAAGATTTACTAATTATAAAACAAGATAAGCAATTAAATATGTTATGCGGAATCGATGTCAAAGCTGGTTTAGTCACAAATGTTACAACTTATCAAAAAGATAAAGTGATTACAAATATTAAATATGAAAACGGAATTATTTCTCAAAAGAAGGATAATTCAAAAAAAGAGCTGACTTTTTATTCTAATGGAGATTCATATAGAATAGTAAATACGGAAAACAACACTTTAATAAAAAATTATGAAGCAGAAAAACTTGAAAAATTAATTAAAAATTCTACTGCACCTGATGTTATAAGAGAATTAATAGAATTTGTAATAATCGAAAAACGCGAAGGTGAATTAATGGATGACTATTATCAACTAACCGGACATGAATTAATTGATGATATTCAAAATTCAAATTTATCTGATTCTGAAAAAGCTGAATTTATAGATGATTTGTCATATCCTTTTATTGATTCAAAATACTTCAATTCTCATTTAATCATTGAAAATTCTAAAATTGATAATCAATACTATACAGGTGATGAATACAAAATTAGTTATAACGGACCTATTGTAAAAGTTTTAAACAAGAATACGGGCGATACAACAAGATTAAATTTAAAAACTTTATTCCAAACATTTGATATGAATGCACAAAGCACAAAAGATAATTTAAAAACTCTACAGAATTATTCAGGAGAAATCTTAGAAAATATTGGAATTGAAATTAATAGATTCCGATACAAAAGCGAAGATGAAATTTCTGCTGATGATAATGCTGCTGGTTTTTATAATGCTAGCAAAGCAGATGTAACAATTTCATCATTAAAAAATGATTGGAACAAAGGAGAAGGTACCGTAATTCATGAAATGGGACACGGCTTAGATGCTTATTTGGATGATAGAGGTTTTATAAAATGGAAGAGCGAAAGCGGTCATTTTAAGGAAGTTTATGATAAATGTATTAAAAAGTATAAAGATAAATATCCCATGTGGAATAATGAAAATATCGATAATACTAATAAGAAAGCATCATATTTTTCACAGAGTTCAAAAGAAGCTTTTGCAATTTGCATGTCCGGAATATTAGGCAAACCTGATTGGAACTTTAAATTCGTAGAAAAGAATTACCCTGAGCTTGTTGTTGCAGCAGCAGAATTGTATAGAAATATAAAAAAAATGCCAAAATCAAAAAGACAACAACAAAACCTCAAATAGACTAACGCAAAACTTGTTCTCTTATGTTCACCCCTTTTGACTCTTTCCGTATACTAGGAGAGTAAGACTTTTTTTAGAAATTTTTGCATGGTAAAATAATTAAAACACTTTTTTAGGTAATATTAATGAACACAATTGAGTATATAATAAAAATATTAGAAGAATTTGGAATTGAGAATATATTTGGCATATCCGGATGTTATAACTCCTTTATTATAGATTCAGTTATATCAAATTCGCATATGAACTGGATTAATTGTACAAATGAATTAAATGCAGGCTATGCAGCAGACGGATATGCCAGAATTAATGGATACGGAGCATTGATTACAAATTATGGCAGCGGAGAACTATCTGCAATAAATGCAATAGCCGGAGCTATGGCAGAAAATGTTCCGATTGTAAATCTTGTAGGTATACCATCTACAGAACATATTAACTCAAGAAGTTTACTTCATCATAATTTATTGAATGCTGATTACCAAACTTTTATTGACTCATATAGAAGAGTTTCTTCTTTTTGCGCTCTTTTAACAAAAGATAATGCGAAAATTGAAATAGACAGAGCATTTAAGATATTTTCCAAAGAAAAAAAACCTATATATCTTGCCATTCCGGAAGATATTGCAAAGATGGAAATATCGGATAAAGATGCAACTTATGAATGGATGAGTGATGAAAAAACTTTAAATACAGCTACTGAAAAAATAGCAGCTTTAATTAATAATGCTAAAAGACCTATTATAATAGGAGATATCTTAATTAAACGTTATAACTCAGAAACTCAATTTAAAGATTTTTGTATTAAATCAGGAATTCCAATAACAAATTTTGTTATGGGACAAGGAATTATTGATAATAGTGTGGATAACTATTGGGGGTGCTATTTTTCTTATTTCGCGAATCAAAAAATTAAACAATATATTGATGATTCGGACTGTATAATTGCAGTGGGAACTATAAATTCAGATTTTAATTCATTTAATTTTAATGAATCAAAAGAAATTAAGAAAAATATTGCCATATATGGCTCTTATTTATATATAAATGAAAAGAAATACGATAATATCAAAATGTGTGATGTTTTAAGCAGAATAACCAAGCTGGTGGAACACAGAGAATGCAATATAAAACAATATAATAACGGTTATGATAATAATGAACCACAAAATGCTCCAATAAATTCTAATTTTTTGCTCTCAAGAATACAAGAATTTTTAAAAGAGTCAGATATTGTATTTGTTGATGGTGTATGTTTATCATACAGTATCGCAGGTATGAAATTACCAAATAATATAAATATTCAATCACAAATATTATGGAATTCTGCCGGATGGGCAACACCAGCAATATTAGGCGCTTGCAGCGCAAAACCTAATAGCAGAGCGATTCTTCTCACTGATAATGACACTCATTTTAAAACTTGTATAGAATTAAATACTATTCTTCAATATGGATATAAGCCTATCGTAATTGTAATTAATAACCAAAATACATCACAAAATACACAAAGATTTAATTTTGCAAAATTAGCAAGAATCTTTGATGGTGAGATATGGGCAACAAAAGTCACTACTGAACAAGACTTTGATAAAGCATTAAATGTTACTCGGATAATGAATAAACTTTGTTATATAGAAGTCATCTTAGAACAAAATAATTTGGCTAAACAAGTACAAGATATTATAAAATATAATCATTCTGATAAAAATAATAGTGTCGCAGAAAAGTCGAAAGAAGAAAAAACATTTAATTATGTACTAACCAATAATGCCGGTTCTTTTGGGTATGAAACTACAGTCCATAAAACTTACAAAGATTTGGATAAACTTTTTAATACGGAGGTAGATGATGGCTAAACTTTTTGTTATATCAGGTTCTTCCGGTGTTGGTAAAGGTACCGTGATAAATAAGTTTTTAAGTTTGCATTCGGATTTTAAGCTTTCTATTTCATGCACAACAAGAAAAAAACGAGATGGTGAACAAGAGGGAATAAATTATTACTACTTATCTAATGAAGATTTTCAAAAAAGTGTAAAAAATAATGAATTTCTGGAATGGGCTGAATTTTCCGGAAACTATTACGGAACAAAAAAAGATTTTGTAGAAAAATATCTTGCAAACGGAGAAAATCTGATACTTGAAATTGATACAAAAGGTGCTTTGAATGTAAAAAAAATAATGCCTGAATCTATTTTAATTTTTATTGCCCCCCCATCGGTTGAAGAACTTGAAGCTCGTCTTAGAGGAAGACATACCGAAACAGAAGATGCTATTCAAAAAAGACTTGCATCCATAAAGCTTGAGATAGAAAATTCTAAGCAATTTGATTACAAAGTTATTAACGATACCGTAGAAAATGCAGTAAAAAAACTGGAAGAAATAATGTTAAATTAATTATTTCTCATAAAAAATTTTGCGATATCTTTATGTTCAATAATTTTAGAAATTGGTCTGCCGTGAGGACACGTAAATGGTTTTTCACATGTTCTCCAATTCTTTATTATTTCCTGCATCTGAAATTGGTTTAGGTATGTATTTGCTTTTACTGCAGCTTTACAAGAAGTCGTAATAAGAATTTGTTCCTCTATATTATCAATATCCCCGGATATGTGCTCCAAAATATCTGCTAATATTTCTTTAGGAGACACTTTTGACAAAAGTTGAGGAACTTTTCTGAATATTACTTCATGATCCGATATAAAATCTATATCATATCCGAATTTTAACAGTTTAGATTTACTAGTTTCTAAAAGAGTTTTGTCACTTGGAGAAACTTCTATCACATCTGAAAGAAATAAAAGCTGACAATCTATATTTTTAGACTTTTTAAGTTGTTCATATATATATCTTTCTTCTGCAATGTGCTGATCAACAATTTCAAGTCCTTCTTCCCGCTCTATCAGTATATACGTCTTTTTATATTGACCAATAATTACATCCTCTTCTATTTTTTGCTCTTCTTGAATAAATTTTTCTTGTTTAATTATTGATTGTACAGGTTTAAACATCCCTTTTTGTTTAAATTCAATTATCTTATTTTCTTTTTTTGTATTATCAATATTCTCTTCTGAAGAATTAAAAATTGACGCAATGTTTACACCCTCTTCAATTAATACATCATCACTATTTGCCTTTTCAAAAGGTTTATTTTGCCTGTTATCAGAAAAAACCGGACTAACATACGGAACATTAGCTGGAATCTCTTTCTTTGCATTTGACAACGCATTATTGATTGCAGAATATATAAAGTTAAAAATCTGATTAGGATTTTTATATTTAACCTCTTTTTTGGTAGGATGCACATTAACATCAACATCTTCAGGTGGTACTTCTAGATTTAGAACTATAAACGGATATCTGTTTCCTATAAGATTTTTATATGCCATATCTATTGCTTTTTGAAATGCCGGACATTTGACAGTACGTGAATTTACGTACATATAATAATCTTTCTTACTTGAGCGTGTATAATTTGGAGTGCTTATATATCCTGAGATTTTTAAGTTAGAAAGTTCATCAGTCTTAAGAACCTCTCTAAAATTTTTAGTTACATCCTCCTGAAAAACTTCTTCCATCGCTCTTGCCAAATTATTTTGTCCGTTTGTTTTTAAAACCGTTTTTGCACTATTTTTAAGTTCAAACGAAATATTCGGATGAATTATAGCCAGTGATTGAACAAGCTCTAATATATATGCAAATTCTGTTTTCGGAGATTTAAGGAATTTCAAACGAGCCGGAATATTATAAAACAAATCTTTAATTTCCATAATTGTACCAATAGCACATCCCGTTTGAATTTGTCTTACTTCTGAATTTTCACACTCTACCTTTATGCCATAATCAAAATCTTTTGTCCTTGTAATACAAGTTAATTTTGAGATTGAAATAATACTTGAAAGAGCTTCTCCGCGGAATCCCATTGTTTTTACGTTGTATAAATCCTCTCCTGTTCTGATTTTGCTGGTTGCATGTTTTGAAAAAGCCAGTAATATATCATCGGGATGAATTCCGGAACCATTATCTGCTACTCTTATATCTCTACATTCATTTGAAATATCAACACTAATTTTTACAGCACCAGCATCTATTGAATTTTCCACAAGCTCTTTTACAACAGAATACGGTCTTTCTATTACTTCACCGGCTGCAATTTGGTTTATAACATTTTTTGATAGCTGAAAAATTCTCCCCATAACATCTCCTAATAATAGTATTATACTATAAACTAATTTCATGCTATAATATACAAAATTAGACCAAGGAGGCAATCTATGACAAATTGTATTTTTTGTAAGATTATTGCCGGTGAATTCGGAACTGAATTTGTATATGAAAACGAATACGCAGTTGTTTTCAAAGACATAAATCCAAAAGCCGATATTCACCTGCTTGTTGTAACAAAACGACATGTTGAATCATTAAATGAACTTGATGATGAGACGTTATTAGGAAAGTTAATGATGACTGTTAAAGAAGTTACAAAAAAACAAGGAATTAAATCATATAAAACTGTTATTAATACAGGGAAAGAAGCAGGACAGGAGGTTTTCCACCTGCATATCCATATATTAAGTGGAAAATTAAAAATGGAAAGTTGAAATCCCGTAAAATAGTGAGTAAGTTGAGAGTGCTACTCCAACAACAAAAACGAAAGGATAAAAATGACACAAACAGTAGTTTTACAAGGTGTAGATAAAGAACAAAATATTTATAAAGAAATAACCCCTGGAGGTTATGGAATTGCGATTAAAACAAAGGGTATACTTTTTTCTGAACAATCCGAGTTTCAGAAAGTGGAAATCTTTGATACAGATTCAAAGTTAGGAAGAGTATTAACTCTTGATGATTTAATGATGACAACAGAAGGTGATGAATACCATTACCACGAAATGATAGCTCATATTCCTATGATGCAGCACCCCAATCCTAAAACAGTTCTTGTTATAGGTGGCGGTGACGGTGGCACAGTCAGAGAAGTTCTAAAACACGATACTGTGGAAAAAGTTGTTCTTTGTGAAATTGACGGCATGGTTATTGAAGCATGCAAAAAATATCTCCCGACAATCTCTTGTGAACTTGATAATCCTAAATGCGAAATCTTAGTACAAGATGCGATTGAATATATTAAGGACAAAAAAGATATGTTCGATATTATACTTATTGATTCGACTGACCCGATGGGACCGGGAGAAGGCTTGTTCACTGACGAATTTTATACAAACGTAAAACGTTCTATGAAAAAAGGCGGAATTATGGTTGCTCAATCAGAATCACCTTTCACAAACAAAGAAGAGATTAAAAAGATGTACACCCAGCTTAAACGTGTATTTCCGATTGTTTCAACTTACACTTCTAACATTCCGACATACCCTGGCGGCTATTGGGCTTGGGCATTCTGTTCAGAAGAAGTTAAGCCACTATCTTATTATGATGAAAGACGTGGAGAAATAATTACAAAGACTTGCAAAATTTATAATAAAGAGTATCATAATGCAAGATTCGCTCTTCCTAATTATTTAAAAGAATTATTATAAAAACAAATTGAAAGAGGGTGACTTAGAAGTCGAAATTTAATATTAATAAACCCCTCACCCTAACCCTCTCCCACAAGGGGCGAGGGGATTTTACACCTCTTTGTAATCTTAGGGTATTTAATTACTTTTAATTTTTTTGTCACCCTTTTTTTAACTTTTTTATATTTTATAAAATTTCTTAGTTACTTTTCTGTACCACTCTGGAAGCAACCAATGATGCAATCAGTAAGCAAACTGCACCGATTATAAATGTATACTCCCAATGAAAATTTACCAAACCTAAATTATCGTTAAAAGAGCATCTATTAATAAACCAAGAAACTAAAGTACAAACAAATACTTGCGGTCCTGCAATAAATATATTAAAAATTCCCATTACAGAACCTTCTGTACCAGGTTTAATATACTGGGATAACATTGCAAACGGAAGTGCGCAAATACTTGCCCAGCCAATACCTGACAAGCCCATTAAAACAGCTACAAACTTAGGTTCATGACAGAATGCCATTCCTAAAAATGCAAGTGCCATTGATAACATTGATATGATGTGTACTTTTTTATTCCCAAATTTAACCGAAAGAACTCCAATCGGTATAGCAACAATAAAACAAACAAGATTGAATATTGCAAAACAAATTGAAGAAAAATTTGTTCCGGCAAGAACTGCATGATCATATGTTGATTTTACAACTTCACTTACTGATGATAAATCCGGCACTCCAAATACAGTGTGGATAGCATATTGAGTGAAATAAATCATCATACACATATTTCCAATCCAAGTGAAAAACTGCATCCAGCATATTTTTCCTACTTCCGGAGAAAGAGCAAAAAATTCTTTTAATGATTTTATAAAGTCTAATTTTTCTTTTTTCTCTTCTGCTTTAGGTTCATACTTGCGCTCTTTTATCATCATGCAAGTCCAAGTCATACCTAGTAAAAATGCAAGAGCGGCCATTATAAATTGAGCATTAATTGACATTTGGTAATTAAATGCCCATTTTAAAAATGGTGCGGTTCCTGCTGCAACGACTGAGCCAAGCCCTATTGCAAGACTTATGTATGAATTTGCAACGGAATGCTGTTCTTGCGGCACTACATCCGGAACAAGCGCTCTATACGGACCTTGAGCTATATTAACACAAGCATCCAAAATCCAAATCATAACTGCTGCAAAGCATAGTGCTGCAAGCGGATGAATAAGCATATGAAAAGTAGAGCCTAGAGTATTGGTTATGAGTTCTGAATTAGGAAGTGCCCACAAAGCGAGTGCTGATAATACCGCTCCACCGAAAAGGTATGGTCTGCGTCTGCCAAAACGTGAAGTTGTTTTATCGGATAAAGCTCCTATTAATGGTTGTACAACCATCCCTGTAAACGGTCCTGCAAGCCAAATTAGCCCAAATATAAATGGTGAAGCTCCCAGATTTTCAGTAACCGGACCGGATAAAATAATTCTCATTTGCCAAGCAAACTGAAGTCCGAAAAAACCAAGAGCAAAACTTAAAAATTTTGCAGTGTTAAATTTTTTTAACTCTTCCATGTGTTATAAACTCCCTTTCTATAACTATATATACACTAATACAAGTTTACAGATAAAATGATAAACCGTCAATAGTATTTTCTTAAAAACTATATATCAAACCTTAATAGACAGATAAATAGTATTATTGTAAAATTATTTTGATAAGTTTAGGAGAATAGGCAATAAGTGGAAGAATTAACAGTTCAAATAGAAAAACTTTCTAATATGGGTTTAGGAATTGCAAAAGTAGACGGATTTGTAATTTTTGTTCCAAATACTTGCCCCAAAGATGTTGTTAAAATAAAAATTATCAAGCGGAATAAAAATTTTGCAAATGCAGAACTGGTAGAGATTCTGGAACCATCCCCTGATAGAACAGAGTCGTTTTGTAAAATGCAAAAAGTATGTGGCTCTTGTCAGTTGCAATTTATTGATTATAAAGCACAATTAAAATACAAAAAAGAAATTGTAGAAGATACAATGCACTCTATATACGGAAGCGAAGTAGAAATAAAAGATGTGATTCCATCCCCGCAAATAAAAGAATATCGCCACAAAATTCAATATCCTATAGGACAAACTCGTGATTCAAAAAGAATTCTTGCTGGATATTATAAATACGGAACACACGAACTAGTCAATATAAAATATTGCCCTATTCAGCCTCAATATTGTGATAAAATCATTGATTTCATAAGACTTAAAGCTCAAGAGCTAAATATTCAAGGGTATGACGAAAAATCCGGAAAAGGAGAATTAAGGCACGTTGTCATAAGAACATCAAATAAAAATAAATCAAGCCTTGTTGTTCTCGTAGTTAATTCAAGCAAAATCTCTTCAAAAATAAAAAAACTTGCTGAATGTATTATTTCTGAATTGGAAAATATAAATGGCATACAAGTTAATTTTAATACTAGAAAAACTAATTTAATATTAGGAGAAAGAACTCTAACAGTTATTGGTAAAGATTATATTGAAGAAGACTTATGCGATAAAACATTTAAAATTGGTGCAAAGACATTTTTTCAAGTTAATCCGTTAAGTGCTGATAACATTTTTAGATACATAAAAAGTTATATTGCAGAAAACTTCAATAATCCAATAATATTAGATGCATACTCAGGAATTACGGCTTTTGGGATTTGTATGTCGGATATTGCCTCAAAAATAGTTAGTATAGAAGAAGTTAAAGAGTCAGTTGAACTTGCCAAAACTATAATTAAAGAGAATGGAATTAACAATATAGAACTTCATCAAGGAGATGCTGGAAAGTTCTTGTCAGAACAAAGTTCCCTTGAAAGACAATTTCACATTACTATTCTTGACCCTCCAAGAAAAGGTTGTTCAATAAACAGTCTTGATTATGCACTAAAGTTAACAAAAGAAAAAATTATATATGTTTCATGCAATCCGGCGACTTTAGCAAGAGATTTGAAATATTTAAAAGAGCAAGGTGCTAAAGTCGAATATATTCAGCCATTTGATATGTTTCCACATACTTATCACATTGAAAACGTAGCAATAATAAATTTAAATTAGCCTTTTAAATCGACTTATTTGTTTGTTTATGGTATTCATTAACTATAAAATAAAGGATAGTCATATGAAACTTATAGTCGGACTTGGAAATATCGGAACAAAATACACTTTTACAAGACACAATGCCGGTTTTATGCTTATTGACAGCATAGTACTTAATGCCGGATTAGAATTGCGCGAGAACTCACGTCTTAAATGTTTTATGACAAAATTTTACAAAAATGAAGAAGAATTCATGTTAATTAAACCAACAACTTTTATGAATTTATCAGGAGAAGCCGTCAGAGCTGTTTCAGATTATTATAAAATTAAAATTGAAGATATTTTGATTGTATTTGATGATATATCTTTAGAACTTGGAAAAATTCGTTTTCGTCCAAATGGTTCTGATGGCGGTCATAATGGAATTAAATCAATTATTCAACATATGGGAACAAAAGACATTGCAAGGTTAAAAATAGGAATAGGACCACAGCCAAATATTCCGTCAGAAGTATATGTTTTGCAGAATTTTTCAAAAGAAGAACTGGAAAAATTAAAAGAAACATTGACAATTGCAAAAGATGGAATTGCGTGCTATTTTACTAATGGGATGTCAGTTGCACAGAACAAATATAACTAAGGGGTATTAATATAATAAAGGAGCCAAACATGAATAGTGCAGAACAACTTGAACAGAGCGAAAAATATGAAGAAGCTTATACTGAATATAAAAAAATTCTAATGCATAAACCTGATGACGTCGATATATTAACGAGAACAGCACATGTAGCATTAATTCTCGATAAAAAAGCGGAAGCTAAACAATTGTATGCAAAGATTTTAGAAGTAGATCCGGCTAATATTATGGCACATGAACAACTTTTGGATTTGTTTGTTGATGAAGACAAATTTAAATATTATTTACTTAGAGGAAATATGCACGCTCTTCAGCAACAAATGAGTTACGCAAATAACGATTATAAAAAAGCTATCGCACACGCAAAAGATGCTCAAGAAGCGCTTCCTGCAAGATATTTACATGCAGGACTTTGTGAAGGACTTGAAAAATATCAAGAGGCAATCGACGAATATTTGCGAATTGCTGATGACGATGATAAAAACCCGATGGTTTACGTAAAATTGGCAGAATTATACGAAAAGACAGAAGGAATAATATCTGCAATACAAACTTTAGAAAGAGGAAAACTGGATAATGGATTTACTGAATATGATGAAGTCCTTGCGGGTTTATATATAAGAAATTCTCAACCGGAAAAAGCATTAGCTATTACTAAAAATGAATTAACCAAGGCAAGAGCCTTATTTGATATGGGTGATAATGACAAAGGCTATGAGATTTTAATGTCAGTTAAAGATAAATATGGTAACGAAAGTACATTTCATTCTCTGATGGCACAATATTATTATCAAAAAGAAATGTATGATGAAGCTTTTAACGAAATTGATGAATTTGAAAAACTTGCACCAAATTCTCCGTTAATTTACCAAATGAAAGCATTGATTTATGAACAGAAACAAGATTCTTTTAATGAACACTTAAACTGGGGTAAATATAATATTTTAAGAAATGATAAAGATGTAGCATTGAATGAATATATGACTGCATACAGATTTAATAATAAAGATGTTAATCTAATAGAAACGATAGCATCTTTATTGGAAGCCGAAGGCGACAAAACTAAAGCAAGCGAGTTTTATGAAAGATTATCCGATGTAGATCCTAAAAATACTTTAGCGCTGGAAAAGCTTGTAGAGTTTAGACAATCTATAGGCGATAATTATGGTGCAAAAGAGTATTTAGACAAATTAATCGAAATAGACCCGAGAAATAAATTTGCCCTAGAAAATTCTAAAAAAGTACAATCATCTGAAAATGAGAGTAGCGGAGGTTTGCTTTCACTGCTAAAAAACATATTTGGCAACCGTATGAGATAATTTTGGAGCCAGTGGAAAAAATTTTATTTATACGTGTTCTCTGTTTGTAAATTTTCCCAAATAATAAGCCCCTTTCAGAAGAGATTAAAAGGAGCCAGGCTAATTATTATGAAGAAAAGATTTAGGTTTTCTTAAGAAAGTAAGCCAAACACACACACATGCCTTTTCATATATTTTTTTAATCGAAACTCGATTATATCGCTCGTTGTCTTTGACTTACATTATTATTTTAGCATTATATTTAAGCCTTCTTAAGCTACTTGGGGAGTAATTCTTTAGAATTATATTTAGCTCTTTTTTAATTTTGGATGTAAATTTTTGTAACAAATGATTTTTTAAATAATATGTTTTAGGCAATTTTTGCAAGCAAAAATATTTTATATATATAGAGGTATTTTAATAAAACATATTAAAAGGGACTATTTATGGATATAAACAGCAGAACAATAGCAAAAAGAATTGTACAGATTCTTGATTCTAAAGATGAAAAAAAAGATAATAAAAAAATCGAAAAAGATGCATGGAATATTTTTGTAAAAAATATTGATGAAAAACAAGTTGGACGAGAAATTACAAATTATATAAAAAGAGCTGACGCAGAAAAATCAATTGCGACTTATCTTTACAGAGAATCAAAAAAACAAAATATATCAATAAATGATCTGGGACAAAAATGGCTGGACAACATTGAAAAACTTTCTTTTGAAAATTTTGATGATAAGACAAGCGACAATAATGATAAAAAATGCAATGTTAAAGGTATTGATAATTCATATTCAAAGATGACAAAAGATAAGGCTGAAATAAGAGCAGAAAAAGATTCTCGTCTAGAGAGACTTTCCAGAGGCAAAGGCTGGCATATAGTAGAAAATTATTTTCAAACAGATATACCATTTGCAAGAAAATCTACTGGTAAAATATTATCTTTCGTATCTTCGCTTACTGGAGAACATCTTCTTATTACATCAGCGCTTGGAACAGCTGGAAACGCAAATCAAAAATCTCCACATACGTTAGGCAAAAATAATAAATATGCCACACACCATAATGCAGAAAATCCAAAACTGGATATATTATTTAACAACGTTAATAATGAATCAGAAGCAATTCAGTTTCAACAAAAAATCGAAGCGACAGGTTTATTTAGCTTCGTAAGTAGAGAAAACTATCACCTAGATGTACAAATAGACCCAAGAGTTTATATAGCACTTGAAAAAGGTCATGATTTAAATGTAATCCAAACAGCAATGAAAAATAATACTATAAATGAACTTATAGCATAAAATAAAAGGGTGCAAATGCACCCTGAAAATCCAACTATCACAAATCAATATATTAAATAAAAATTCATACTTCATTGGGGTAGAACATACACCATGCCTACGTACAATACTCGCAGGCTATATTACCCAAATCTCTCTTTACAATGGCTTATTCCATAATGATTCCGTAAATTTGCTTTGCATAGGAGCATTCTCTACAGATAGTGCAATTGTATCAGGAGTAAAGATTACAACTGCATCACTGATTTTTTGAACAGAACCGTTCAATGCGTGAGACGCACCACATACAAAATCTATAGTCCTTTGAGATTGCTCTTTATCCAAAAGGTCTAAATGTAATATAACAGTCTTTTTCTCAATCAATTTTTTAACAATCTGAGCGGATTCTGAAAACGAACGTGGCTCGATTACTGTTACTTCACCAGATTTATATGATGTTGCCGGCATAGAAACTACCTTTGATTCTCTGCTTGTAAATCTGCTTGTTTTAGGAGTAACATTTGTAGGATACATACTATCCAAATCACTTTCTTGAGTTTTAAGCGCTAAATTCTCTTCTACTGGATAATCACCGCCAAAACTTTCAAATACATCCTCTTCCTGATTGTCGGTAAAACTGTTCTTTAAAAAATCTACAAAACCCTTTAGTCCTTCTGATAATGCCATTTCTCCTCCATATATTTTAAGTAAATAATCTTCTGCCTATTCTAATAACTGTTGCGCCCTCTTCGACTGCAACATCATAATCATCGCTCATTCCCATTGATAGTTCCGGTAATGAGATTTTAAATTCTTTTTCAAGTTCGTCTTTAAAATCTTTCACATCCTTGAATAACTTATGAAGAGTATTTTTATCAACACCTATAGGCGCCATATTCATCAACCCTAAAACTTCTATGCCGTCAAGATTGTAAATTTGAAGAATCTCTTTTCTAAGTTGTTCTTTTGAATATCCGGACTTTTGTTCTTCACCTGCATTATTTATTTGCAAAAAAACTTTCTCTCTCTTATTTAGTGAACAGGCAAACTTTGAAATAATTTGCGCAATTTTTAGCGAGTCAACGGAGTGTATTACATCAAAATTTTTAACAACTTTTTCAGCTTTATTTGATTGCAAATGCCCAATAAAGTGAAAGGTAGAATTGTTACGAATTTCATACGGCAGTTGAGAAATTTTTTCAATTGATTCCAATGCTCTTGACTCTCCGAAATCTCTTATTCCTGCCTCGTAAGCCGCCTTAATCGCGCTCTGTCCGAAATATTTCGTTACCGCAACTATTTTGATATTACAATGTGCAATTTTTTCTTTGATAGCGCTGAGGTTAGTTTTTACCAATGAGCTATCGATTGCTATGTCCTTACCCCAACCGTTGGTAGGTATCAACATCTCCCCTCAACCTCCATTCTATTATATACTACAATCCATGACTCATACAAGTGTCTGTTTGTAACAACTTTTTGCGTTTAGGTCAATCATGTCAAAACCCATGTTTGACATGCTTTTTGACCTATTTTAAATTATTAAGTTTTGTAAAGTTTGTGCCTTTTTGTTAAGAACTTGACAAAATTTAGCATGGTTTTGGCATGGTTAAGGCATGCCTTTTTAAACAAATTTTATATTCTTATTATATTTATTGTCCTAAATACGCAAGTTGCTGCATAACTTCACTTGCAGTAGAAAATACTCTTGAATTCATTTGAATCATTCGCTGCGCCATAATCATATTTGATAATTCAGTCGCAATATCTACATTGGATTCTTCATAACCACCAGATTCAATTGAACCAAAAGACATTTCACCTGCTATACCGTAATATATTTCTCCGACATCCGGTCCCCATTTCCATAGGTTATTATTCAAAGAAACAAGACCTTCTTGGTTAACCATCGTTGCTAATTCTACTGTGAAATTTGAATCTGCGATTGAAGAACCAGATGCTGTAACATCGGAACCTGTTATTGACACACCATCTGAAGTTGTGTATTTCCATTGCAGCGTTTCAGCATCATCAATAAATTGAGTAAGAACTGAACCATCTCCATAAGTAGCTATTAATATGCCGTTTTCGTCTATTGCCGTATCAGTTAGTGATATTGCATTATTATCATTATAGTTAAGCATATCAAGCAGTTTTACAGTTTCATTTAAATTGTTTGAAGTCTTATTTGTCGTGCTTAAACCGGTTTCTCTTACAAATGTACTAGTTGTACCGTCAGATACAAATTCATCAATATCACCTGAATATGAGATTTTTCCGTCTGATGCACTAAATGAAACATCAGTTATTCCTGCATCAGAAAGCGCACTATTAAAATCAGAAACCAATGTATCAATCGTTGTTTTTGAATCACCAACCGGCAAGTCGGCATATGTTGAACCTACTCGGATTCTTACTGTGCCTTGAGTAATACTTGCGTTGTTAAGTTGTTCTAAGGTTTTGCTTCCTATATTTGGGTCGCCTTCTACTTTAGCTACTATATTCTTAGGTATTTTAACCGTTTTGTCAGAACCTGCATTTGAGTATACAGACTTTGCACCTACTACTTTATAACCGCTTTGAGTTACTAAGTTTCCTGCTGAATCAACATTAAATACACCATCACGCGTAAAATATTGCGCTCCTTCAGCATCTTGCACCACATAGAATCCGGTTCCGGAAATCATTGTATCAAGGTTTCTATTTGTAGCAACAAATGTCCCCGGATTGAAGTTTCTTGTAATACCTGCAACTTTAACACCAAGACCAATTTGTTTCGGATTTGTTCCGCCGCCTTCTTTTGTTGCTGCACTTCCATATGAAAGATTATGTGAATGAAGCGTTTCAAAAGTCATATTTGCAGATTTATATGCGACAGTATTAATGTTTGCCACGTTATGTGCAATAACGTTTATTTGTGATTGTCCGGCATTTATACCGGTATTAGATGTGTGTAGTGCTTGTGACATTTTATTCCTCTCTCCTCTTTATGTAATTAAGTGAGCTTATTCGCTTTGGATTTACTTCTCTCTAATTGAAACAACATTTTCAATAGAATAATATTCGTCATTTACTTTAATTTGTCCGCTTCCGCTCTCAAAACTTGCTTCGGTAACTGTTCCTGTGATTTTTGTAGGATTTTTAGGATCACTTTCATTCGGAAGCTGTATTGTTACATCTTTACCTATCATTGCCAAAGTTTGATTAATCTCTGAATTCAACATCATATCATTATACATGGCATTGATATACTGAGCACAATTTTCCAGTCCGCTATTCATTTTGCTCATTTGCTCTAGCGAAGAATATTGTGCGAGTTGAGAAAGCCATTCCGTATTATCTGTAGGTTGTGTCGGGTCTTGACTTTCCAGCTGTTTAAGCATAAGAGTCAGAAATACATTACTGTCATTTTTCATTCCAGTAGTACGCGATTGCGCCGACTGTACTTGTGCTGTTTCATTTCTCATTGCCGTTATTTGGTCTGTTATTGTCGTCATTACCTCTCTCCAATCTTCTTATTTATGAATCAGAATTACTTTTTTCTAAGTCTATTCCTATAATTTCTTCAAATGTTTTTTCTTTTTCCTTTTGTTTTCCTGCCTCTTGCTGCTTATTTCCGCCTCTTGAGCCTTCTTGCTCAGTCCAATCCTCATTTGTATCATTCTCAGTTTTTTCTTCAAGTTTTACGGAAACATTATCTATATTTATACCGTGCGCAAGTAAATTTTCTTTTAACCCATCTAAACCTTTCATAAGTAAATCCCTTGCATCTTGAGTTGTAACAGTAAATTGTGCAGTCAAACCATTTTTTCCGTTTAAGATTTGTAAGTTTACTTTTCCAAGTTTGTCAGGATTTAGAACAATATTTAATTTAGAATTGTTATACATATTCTCAAGCTGCTTAGATATCTGTTCTATAATTTTCGCAGAAGAAACTTCTGTAGGTTTAACTTCTATAGTTTTAATAGTTGATATTGTATCTTCAAACTTAACATCAGCCTGTATAATAGCTTTTATACTATGTTCCTGCGGTGTCTGATTTTGCATTAAATTTTCCGAAGAACTGCCATTTGAATTGTTTTCAGAATTTACTATTTCTATATTTAGTTCTTTAATAATTTTTTCATCTATTACCTTGTTAATTGATGAGCTGTCTTTTTTTACGTTCGGATTTTCTTTTGACGTTAAAATATTTGTTTGAACATCTTTAGAAGCTATGTTTTCAAAATTTTTAATTGTACTTTTAGTATCCAAAACATATTCTTTTGCATTTTTAATATCTTGATTTTCGTTGTTTTCAGCATCTGTGACTTCATCATCACAACTATTTGCTACAGGTGAAATTTGCTTTGAGTGAAAAATGATAGCAAGAGCAGACTCATTTAGTTTTGTTAAATCTTCTAACATAGTTGGTTCCTCTTCTGTGATATTGGTTTGGGCATTTGTTTCATCTTGTTGGGTATTTGCTTCTTCTTGTTGAATATCTTCTTCAGATGAATTATCTTCCGTGTTCATACTCGAATCGGCATTTTCTGTAATACCTGTATCAACAACAGTTTCTGCTATGCTTTCTTCTACGGTGTTTTTAAATTCATTAGCAAATGTTTTATTGTTGTTTAATTCATCTTTATCTGCGCGATTTTCTGATATTGGTTTGTTTGGATTGCTAAAAGTTTTATTGTTATTAGACTTAGAAACTTTTGCATTAAAAATTTTTCCAAAATCTGTCACATCAACACTAAATGCATTACCTTTTAAAGATAATGCTTCATTTTTAATTTTATTTAAGTTATTCAATAGTGCCTGTGCCATTATTGGAATCTAAACCTCGCAGATGTTATATCATCAATTTCTTTTGTTTCAGCTTTCAAAAATTCTTGATAATACTCTTTTTCTTGTTTCTCTTTTAGTTTTTTTAGAACTTCTACCTTTTGATGTGCTTCCATAACTTCTTTTTGCTTTCTTTTAAGAATTGATTCAGTATTTGCAATAATTCTTTGCTGATTATTAGCATCAGATATAAGCTTTATTCCGAAATCTCTATGTAATTCAACTTGCGGAATATCAAAATTGTCAGAAGTACTAAGTTTTTCTAAATTATTTTTATTTGTTTCCTGTGCAAGCAATATATTTTGAAGTTTTTCCTTTTGAGAATTAAGAGCTGAAAGAATTTTTGCCATTTCCATTTGTCTTTCTTCTAACTCTTTTTCGCGCATGTCTAATATTACCTGCATGCGAAATGTGAATTTTTTCAAATTTACCTGCCTCGTCCAATTGCACCTATAAACAAGGTACCTATAATACTTTACACCATGACTTGTATGTATACCTCATATAAATGCAGGATTTTTTTATCAAAAAGTAAATACTAGGTAACATTTCGATTTTTCTCGCAAGCAAGCGTGCAGGGAAAATGTAAAGAATTGTAAAATTTTTATCAGAATTAAGCAATTTTCTTAATAGTATATACTTTATATATATAGCAAAGTATAAGGAGTAAATTATGACACAGAACTTTTCTTATGATGATGAAAATTCTTACGCAAAAATCGAGTATTTAGCAGAAGAACTGAGCAAACGATTACGATTTTCTATGGCTAATTTTGCCCAACTTAAATTTAAACGCGCAATGCAATACAGAATATCGTTAAACACTAACCATTAAAAGTCAATAGTAAAAACTTAAATTTTATTATGACATAAGTTGATTAGAGCAATTAATAAAAAATTAAAGACGATTTAAGTTTTTACAAATTATACATAAAGCGGCTCTAATTATATAGAGCCGCTTTATTTAAATATGCTAATTGAAACTTACTTGATTTCAACAACTGCACCAGCTGCTTCAAGTTGTTTCTTGATTGCTTCAGCATCTTCTTTCTTAACTTGTTCTTTAATTGGCTTTGGAGCACCGTCAACTAAATCTTTAGCTTCTTTCAAGCCAAGACCTGTAATAGCACGTACTTCTTTAAGAACTGCAATCTTCTTATCAGCAGGAACTGATGCTAAGATTACATTTACTTCAGAAGCAGCTTCTTCTGCAGGAGCAGCACCAGCAGCAGCCGGAGCAGCAGCTACAGCTACAGGAGCAGCAGCAGAAACACCGAATTTTTCTTCCATAGCTTTTACTAATTCAGCAGCTTCTAATAAAGTTAATTTTTCAATTGATTCTAAAATAGATTCTACACTCATGATTTTCTCCTTTTTATTTTTATATTGTTGTGTTTTGTACTACTTGATTTTTTTGGCTTTAAACCAACCGGAATTTGTAAGTAACATTAACTAAAAATATTGCCTACCAACCCGATATATTTACCCCTGTTTTTTGTCACGAACAGCAGCAATTGCTCTAACAAGTGCTGACATAACTCCGTTGATACCACCAACAATACCAGAGGCAGGTGAATTGATACATCCAAGCATTTTTGCGTAAATTTCTTCTCTTGAAGGAATATTAGCTAATGCTTTAGCTTCTGCCGCACTTAACAATTGACCGTCTAGTGCTGCACCTAAGATTTCACCTTTCTTAGTTTCTTTAATAAAATTGGATAAAGCTTTTGCAGGTGCTACTTGATCTTCAAAACCGAATGCTATAGCAATAGGACCTTTTAAAGAATCTGCTAATACTTCATATGGAGTTCCCTTAATAGCGATTTTTGCAAGAGTATTTTTTGTAACCATGTAATCGCCGCCACCTTTTTGAAGAGCTCTTCTAAGTTTAGTGATTTCTTCTACACTTAATCCTTTGTATTCGGTAACAATAGCAACTTGTGCCTTATCAACTTTTTCTTTAATAAGTTTTATCTTATCATCTTTAAAAGCTTTTGTTGACATTTTTTGCTCCTTTTTACATTATTCTTTTTAAAGACTATTTATATAATTATCGGATTATAT
>CAJOOM010000050.1 GCA_905236775.1 Candidatus Gastranaerophilales bacterium | reverse complement strand
AAATTATGAAAAGAAGTATTTAATTTATGCTCCGCATTGGACTGTTTGTGGTGATAATTTACGTTTCGGGACTTTTGAATGGAGCGGTTGGAAATTATTAGAGTTTGCAAAAAAACATCCGGAATTTAATTGGGTTTTTAGACCACATCCTTTATTTTACAAATTTATATTAACATCCGGTTTTATGCAAAAAGATGAAATTGATAATTATTTTGACGAATGGCGCAAAATCGGGCAAATAAGCGAGGGGGGAAACTATGTCGACTTATTTAAACAATCTTATTGCATGATTACTGATTGCGGTTCTTTTATAACAGAATATTTCATTACAGGAAATCCGGTTATTCATCTTATTTCCGATAAGCTGGTACCAAATAAAATTACGGAAGAGATAGACAAAACTTATTACAGAGCTAAAAATCAACAAGAATTATTTGAACAATTAGAAAATGTTCTTGTAAATAAAAATGATTTTAAGAAAAATTCAAGATTAGAGCTGATTGAAAAATTAAACCTTAATAATGGTACAAGCGCCAAACGAATAGTTGAAGATATACTGAAAGATGTAATTGTTTGCACCAATAACTAGGGCAGAGGAAAGTGGAATTTTTTCATTTAATAAACCCTCTCCCGTTTCCGTAGTTGACTGCCCGACAGCAAGCAATTCTCCCCTGGTTAGGGGAGCTAGAGGGGTATCAGCAATAACGTTACTCTTGCAGAATAATACCCCCTTAATCCCCCTAACTAGGGGGAAATGCACCCAGACTGCTTTAAAACAACTTATTAACTTAAATCATATTCACTTATTCACTTCAAAAACAACTTTCCACTCATGAATTCCATTTGCATTTTTTACTAATCTAGCAGAGTAATTCCATGAAAAAGGATGACTTTTTACGGTCATCCTTTGTATTATTGTATATATATTTCCCCTTATGATATTATGCCGGCATCTTTTAATTGCTGAATTTGAGCACTATTTAAAGTAATCTCTAATTCAAATACTTCAAAGTATGGTTTTAGTTCCCCGTCTTTCATTGCTGCTGCACCAATTGCATTAAGAGCAGTTCCAAAACTATTTTGTCCGTTTGTTACCTTATCAATATATGCCGGGTTAAAATCATAGACATCAGTTAATGTTAATTTTAATTTATAGCGATTACTTCCGGCTTTTACTAATTCTGACGCACTGATAGAAACATTACCTAGTGCATAGTATAAATCAGGATTAGACAAGACTTTATTGCCATTATAATCTTCTTCATATACACTTCCTGTATTAAAGTTTATAGGCAAATTCTTACCTGATGCAAGTGCAATAAGATTTTTTTCTAAAAAGGATTGTTCTTCATATTCAGTTTTGCCATTAGTTATAGATTTTAGAGTTCTCGTTCTCATCAAATTTTCTATTGCACGTGATGTGTCAGATGAAGATGGGAATAAGTATCCGACTACTTCATCGTATTCATATCCATAATTGTCATGTACTGCTTTTAATTGTCTTTTTATTATTTCCGCATAATCAGTATCTAAATATGAATTATATGATTTGGTTGCTCCGTGAGGTTTTACGTGAGGGATTGAGTTTCCGTTTTTATCTTTTGGGTTTACTATTGCAGCTTCCAAGAACGATGGTCCATATGTATCGTATCCCATAAAGTCGAATGCATGTCTTAGGGGTATTTCTTTTCCTGCATTGTTATAATCTAACCCATTAACGATTCCATCATATATTGCTTGTAGTGACATTGTGCCAAAAGAATTTTTTACATAACCTTTAAGTGATTGCCTTCCGCTTTTTTTAGCATTCCCAGCTGCATCATATTCTGTTGTCCTAATAGCACCGGTTTTAGAATCTGTAGTGCGTGTCTTATAACTTCCGTCAGAATTGTATTCGTATTTAACTATGCTTTTTATATTTTTTCCGTCTTTTTCATAGTATGTTACTTTTATTTTTGTTTGACCATCGCTTGCAAATTCATAAACTGATTTTAACGTTTTTCCGTCTGCCTCATAGTACGAAACTTTCCTACGTACACCATTAGCATCGTATTCGATTTTTGATACTGAACTAATTTCTCCATTTTCATCATAATTAGTTTGTGAAATAAATTGACCATCCTTAATTTCACTGTGGCTTTTTATTTTTGTATAATCTTTGTCATAATAATAGTTTTTTGCAATTCTATTTCCTTTAGCATCATATACACATGCAAAGAATTGACCTTTTTCTTCCCACTCATTAAATTTAACTGTAGTAACTAATCGACCATTAGAATCATATTTTTCTATTGTCTTAATATTTCCATCTTTGTCTTTTGTTGTTACTGCAACAAGTTCACCGTTTTTTGTTTTTGTTGTTTCTGTAGTTGTACCGTCAGCATTATTTTGAGAAGTAGTTACCAAATCTGTATCATCGACAGATTGTCTGGATTCATCTGTTTGCTCATTATTTTTTAGTGCAATGTTTATAAACTCCATTGGATTATCGCCATTCACACTTTGCACTTTAACAGTTATTTTATTTCCGCTTTCATTATTTATGTACGTTAATGAGTATGTTTTATCATCAATTTTTTCTATAGATTTTTCGTCAATACTATATCCTGCTTTTCTAAAATCTACATCCCATGCTAGAAATGACACATCTCCATGTAGAGTAGCGCCGTTCTCCGGTAATTTATACTTCTTATCACTATCAGTACTTACAGGATCTGGAATAGTTTCAGGATCTGGCATTACTTCCGAATTTGCGGGTGCCGGAGGATTATTAATCGGTTCTTTTTCTTCAGTTTGAGTTTTTGCAGGAGCTGGAGTAGTGGCAAGTGCAGGCGCAGCTGTCGGTAATTCGGCAGCTTCAGATGGTGTAGGTTGGTCTGCAATAGGTTTTTCATCTTTCAAAGTCGCTTTTGGTTCATAGGAGACTGTCTTTTTCATGCCTTTTTTTGATTCAACATTTTGACTTTCTTTCTGCAACTGTTCTTTTTCTACTAATTTTTTCACTATTTTTGTTTGAAATTGTGAAAAGTTTTTGTTAATGTTCATTTTCATTTTTTTGCTCCTCTTTTTATAATGTGTTTATTTTATATATCGGCATTTTTTTTAAAAACTTTAGTGGTAAAGGGGTAAATTTCAGAAAATTGTTACAATTGGGCATAAAGATATATTGTAATTTCTATGCCTATATTGATTCTTACAGATATAAACCTATTGTAAAGTTTTATTAAATTTTCTTAATATTATTAAAAAATGTTACAAAATTGAATATAAAAATAAAAATTTTCGACATCTTCTTATTACAATTATCATCCGTCTGTATTTAATTTAGTATGTTTGTTATACAATTTAGTATAAGGAAGATATTAGCTTTATTTTTGATTAATAAGGAGGTCAAATGGGCAAAATAGAAATTACTAAGGAAATCGAAGAAAAATGCTGCGTTCACCGCGGTGTTAAAGGTTCTCCTGCTCCAATCCCTCAAGAAGGCGAATGGACAAAATGTAAAGAGATTAAAGACATATCAGGTTTAACACACGGCTGCGGCTGCTGTGCACCTCAACAAGGTACTTGTAAATTAACTCTTAATGTAAAAGAAGGAGTTATACAAGAAGCTTTAGTAGAAACAATCGGTTGTTCCGGCATGACTCACTCTGCTGCTATGGCAGGCGAAATTCTTCCGGGTAAAACAATCCTTGAAGCATTAAATACAGACCTTGTCTGTGACGCAATCAACGTTGCAATGAGAGAATTGTTCTTACAAATCGTTTACGGAAGAACTCAATCTGCTTTCTCTGAAAACGGTTTACCGGTTGGTGCAGGTCTTGAAGACTTAGGTAAAGGACTTT
>CAJOOM010000049.1 GCA_905236775.1 Candidatus Gastranaerophilales bacterium | reverse complement strand
GAATGAGTTGCTACGCAACTCCCGCTCCCGCATGTTTTACATTAAGCGGAGACACTTGGCTTAGCTTTGTGGAGTTATATTTACCCCCATATTTACCCCTTTTCGACTTTTTCCGCATCCTCTATAGAATTAACATATCTTTACATTAAAAATAAATTTTGGCAATTTTTCAGAATAAAAATACTTTATTTAAATATAGGATGTATATAGTAAAGGTGTGCTCATTTTGAAAATTAACCAAAATACAAATTCTATATTGTTTCAGACTCACATATTAAAGACAAATGATGAGCCATCTGCAAATTTGAGTTCAGAACAAACTTCACCGGCTTTTAGGGGAAGATTTGATAATTTTTTAAACAAATCTGGCGATTTTATGAATATGATAGAAAAAGGTGGTTTTCTTATACTTTTTCTAATACAGGATTTTATGGGAATGACAGTTCCGAGGACATATGCCGGTTTTTTACGCGACAAAGAAGAAACCGGAGAATATAACATTCAAGAAGGATTTGAAGTTTTTGGGCGAGAAATTCTAACCGGACCAAGTATGATGGCAGTTGCTCCACTTTCTTTGTGGTTAGCTTCCAAATCAATCGGGCAATCTACAAGTATAAATACAGAGTTAATTAAAAGATACGGTAATAGTCTTAGAGAATTTGTATCGGAATCTGATTTTAATAAAAATTTATTAAAAAATCCGGAAGAATTTAAAAACTTATTTTACACCACAAATATTAAAAACATCCTTAAGCAAACAGTTGGAGAGAAAGCAGTAACACCTGAGTCAATAGATTATATAATGACTCAATTAAAAAATTACGAAAACATCCCTAAAGATGCTGTTTTGAAGAAATTCAGAGGGAAGGCAAGATACAGGTCTGAATGTTTGGATAACATAGCCGCACACATCGATAACTTAAAATATAATGCGAGTGATGACCTTAACATGCTGCAAAAGGTCAAATTGGGGTCAGACAAACTTAAAGATGTCAAAATATTTGACACACAAAAGGCTTTTGACGGCTTAATGAAATATTCAAATGATGCAATAATTGCCAATAAAAAACTTGAAAAGCTGGATAGTATTATGGCAGAAAGTTTGAAGCACAGAGCTTTAGGAAAACGTATACTTATGAATGTTGCAATGATTGGTGCAACTTTGGGTGTACTATCAGTATTACCTAAAATCTACGCAAGAAGTAACACTGCTCCGGGAGCAAGAAAAAATGCACAATTGAATGAAAACAAAAAAGATAATAATGTTAGTTTTAAGGGTAAAAATTCCAAAAATTTAATTGAAAAACTTGGAAAAGCCGTCGAAAAAAATAAAAAAGATTTTGTTTCCGATGAATTAGAATATAACGGTCACAATTTTACACATACACTAATGGCTGGACTTTCTCTTTTTGGACTTCTTTTGCCTAGAGGTTTACGAGCATATAATAGGGCGCAAGTTGATGACAATGGTAAAAAAGACCTCACTGAACTTTGGGAAATTTTAGTAAGGGATGTTACATCCTCTCTGGCCGTTGTATTTGCCGTTCCGATGCTAACAAGAGCATTTGTTACTTCTTATGAAAAAAACTGCGGATTTGTATTAATGCATAAAGACAGAACAAAAACAGGATTTAAAAAATACATTGATTTAATAAATCCTTATTCTAAAGCCCATGTCTTATCCAACTCTGAAGTTGCTGCTCTCTATGATAATATAACGACTAAAGAAAAATTGGTTAACTTCTGTAAGTATATTGATAAAAATGGCGGTGATTTACAAAAAATCTTATCTAAACTTGAAAACAAATCAGAACTATTTAATCAAAAAATAATTAATTTAGAAAACTTGGCGAAATTACCTAAGGATAAGTCTAATAAACAAATAATTGAATTTGCAGAAAGTATTGAAGAAAATATTAAAAAACTCGGAAAGAATTCTGATAAAGAATCTATCAATAAAATAATAACAAAATGTATGAAAAATGCCGCTAAGGGCGGTAATAATAAAATGACCGCAGTTGCAAGAGGCTTGGTTTCAATTCCTGGTCTTCTAACTACATTCTTTATATCACCGTATTTATTAGGCTGGTTCATACCTCGTTTAACATATAGCAACACTAGACGCATTCACGAAAAACAGGATAGAGAACGACTAAAAATGAATGAACAAAAGGTTAATGCATCTGTTTAGAGATAATTCGCCAAGATTGAACGAACATAATTTTGAGTTTCCTTATATGGCGGCACTCCATCGTATTTATCAACTGCATTCGGACCGGCATTGTATGCGGCAAGTGCAAGGATTATGTTGCCGTTGTATTTATCGAGCATTGTTTTTAGATACCTAACACCGCCATCAATATTTTGTTCCGGATCCATAGGATTTGTAACTCCCAGCCCTTGCGCTGTTTTAGGCATCAGCTGCATTAATCCTAATGCCCCCGCTTTTGAAATTGCATTTGGATTATAACCGGATTCTTGTTTTATAACTGCACTTACTAACTTTTCATCAACACCGTGCTTTTGAGAAAGTTTAGATATTAGATTACGAATTTTTTCTTTTGGCGATAGTCTTTCCGAATTACTTACTGCTTGAGCAGAATATATTTCTGAATTTACTTTTGATACAGGTCTGGATATTAAATCACCAAATTTCACTGACGTAGACGACTTTAACACATTGTCAAAAGATTGTACTCCTTGAATATTGTTATCATTTACTTGAGTTCGATTTTTCTCAACAGGAGCCCATTGTGCATTGTATTTGTTTACATATGAATTCATTTGAGCCGCTCTTTGTATTGCGTTTGCATGTCCTGAAGATGATAACAAATTTTGTAACATTGAAGAAAACATATAAATAAAAATCCTTTCATTATGTTATATCGTGACAAATTATTAAAACTTTAATATTTTATAGAAAATATCCACTATTTGATTTAATTAATTTTAAAAAAAAGTCAAATATATTTTGGGGCAAATCTGGGGGTAAATATGGGGGGGGAAAAATTTAGGGTAAATATAGGGGGGAAAACTCCTTATCCGCTTTACGCAAGCACTTTGCGCGAAATGCATCAATTGAAAATTGAAAATGGAAAATGGAAAATTGTTTTAAAAAGTTCACTTCCAGCCCAATTTATTTACCCCTGGAAAATGGTTTTAAAGCAGTCAAGCGTCAAGCACACACGAAGTTGTCATTGCGAGACCAATTAGGTCGAAGCAATCCAGAAATATATAAATATTTTAAAAACAATGTTAATTCTGCTGATCTTTTACTTTTAGAGGCGAATTGTAAATTTTTGTAACAATTTAGAAAAAATGTGTTATTTTTTTTGAAAAATATGGAACTAAGAAAATATAAGGATAAAAAACAACAATACAAAAAAAGCAACAAAATTGTTAAAGGTTAGAAACTTTTGGCAAGGAAGTATGTAGAAATGAAAGCAGCAAACGAAGAAAAAAAGTTGAATAAATCAAATGAAAGGTTCAAGAGCGCGCAACTCTCGAAACCCGCGCCGATTCATGCTTCCACGGAGAGGGTAACTCCTTATCCGCTTTG
>CAJOOM010000048.1 GCA_905236775.1 Candidatus Gastranaerophilales bacterium | reverse complement strand
GATGAGTAATTGTCAATTATGTAAGCATTTAGATTGTGATACCGAAGGACATTTTATATGTGGGTTAGATAATGAAGTATTGCAACACGAAGGCGAAGGCGTAGGATGTGGTTCGTTTGAAGAATATATTAAAGAGAGTGAGGAAGAAAATGAATGAAGAACAAGTAGTAGAACAAATTAGTGAAGATGTAGAAAAAACTGCAAGATTGATAGAGTATAAAAAAAAAGCAGAAGATTTATATAATAAAAACTGCATATCGGCTTGTTTGGACGGCAAAGAAGGTGTTGACTATGAAATCACAAATGATGTCAGAATAATACAATTAACTTTATCTAATAATCGCAAATATACTTTAGCTGATGTAAGTAGAGAACATGGTGTGCTTAAAATGAAATTTTATGAAGAATGGCTATTTACCAATGTTAGAGGACGGAAGATTGAATTGACGAATACAGAAGTGGTAAATCAAGATATAATTAGAAGATTTATGTCTGAAGCAGTTATACCTGAATTAAATGCTTATAGATTTGCTTATATTGCTGGTAACTTAGGCACTAACAACGGTATGACTTATGACAAATTACTAAAAGAAAGTGATGAAAAAGATATTATTACTTTTGTTTCAGGTGGTGTTAAAAAAATGTCTTTATTGAATGAAAAAGTTGTACCTATGTCGCAATTTTATAATGGTATAGATTTATTTGACGGCGTGTCAGAAAAAGGACACAACGGTGGTTTTGCTAAACATATAGCTAATTATGAAGGTGATACCGATGGCAAGGAATTAAAATATCTTGCAATAAATAAAAAAGCATTATTCACTGTTGTAAAATTTGATTTAAAATTCATTGGTGATATGCTTGCATTTGTTGTATATCATGATGTTATTGTAAGAGATAAATACAAACATTTAGTATGTTCGGAGGTGTTTTAATGGCGGGTAAAAAAACAGGATTATATTTAAGCCCAATAGCAGAAGAAATAGTAAACGAGGTGGCACAAAAATTCGGTTATACTAAGGTGTCGAATGTTGTTAATTACATTATTTTGGAATATTCTAAGTTAGTTAAGCAACCCAAACAAGATACCCAACTCCCCGAACCTGTGGAAGAAAAGGTTGCGAAAAATTTATCGGATTGGTTTGTTGCGGAGGATAAGCAGTAATAGGTTGTTTTAGTGGTAGAATGAGGTTCAGTAGAAAGTGAATGAAAAAGAAATTAAGAATTTTAATAAAAGAGAATATATAAACAACTATATTGCTAATATTGCTCGTACTGAAATATTAAAGGATAAACTTGTTGATTTGCAAAGTGAACAACAGGTTATTAAAGCAAAACATGAATTAGCCAAAAGTATGTATCAAGAATGGCATAAGTCTTTAAATAAGAGTTTTTTAGAAGAAATGAAAGATACTTTCTTTTGTGAATTAGCCGTATATATGTTTTGGTTGCCATTAATAGTAATTTTAGGCTTATGCTTGTTTGCTTATTTTGGAGGGAAATAATATGACAAGTGAAACAATTTTAACAGACAGACAAAAGAATTTATTAGACAGAATTAAAAACGAAGGTCATAAGATAGGGCATTTAATTGGCTATGAGGACTTAACCGAGTTTCATTCTAAACTTATTAAAGAAATCGTATGTGGTAAAGAAAATACAAGTTATTGTATTCACAGAGGAGCATATACAAGTTCTACTGTTTGTTTAGGTATAGCGTTGCATATTTTGACAAGACCGAATAAGAAGATACTTTTAATGGTGCAAAATAGAGGTATTGCACAAATGAGATTGGAAACCATTAAGAAGATATTAGAGTCAAAAGAAATACAAGCATTATCATATATTTTGTATGATAAAGATTTTACTGTATGTATAAAAGGTAAATGTCTAACAGTAAGTTTAGACGGTTTAATTAATCAATTAGTGTGCGTTGGTGCAGATAAAGAAGAATTAACAGGAAACCACGAAAAAGATTTATATATCATTGATGGTATTCAAAGCATTGAAGATGCTTACAGCAAAAAAGTTAGGGATAAAAAATTAGAAATATTTAATCAAGTACGCAAGTTTGACGGTAGAAGTCTTTTATTTGACCATTCATGGTGTTATGATGATTTGTTTAAGCATATAAGAGGTAATTATGTTTATGATTGTTATGAAACAGGCTTGCTAACAGAAGATAAAATTAATGAAATAAGATTAACTTTAACTCCGTCTATGTTTTCAGCACAGTATTTATGTAATCCATTCCAAGAGGTTACAATATTAGAATACCGTATCAGTAATGGTAGGAAGTTATAAAGTTGTATAATTACTATGTATGGCAGAAGAAAAGAAATCAACCTTAACAGAGAAGCAGAAGAACTTATTAGATAGAGTTAAAAATAAGGCTCATTTGATAGGGCATTTGGTGGGGTTTAAAGATTTAAGTGAACTT
>CAJOOM010000047.1 GCA_905236775.1 Candidatus Gastranaerophilales bacterium | reverse complement strand
TTCCAGAGAATACCAGCGTACTATTTCAAATATATTTGGTTGATTAAAGTCAATCCTACTTTTGAGTGCAATTGTGTGCAAAAGAGTGCAAGAATAGTGCAAAAAATGAGTAAAAAAGTGCAAGAAAAGTTACTTTTGGAGTAGTTTGAGTCAACTCATTTCCGACCTTAGAAAATAGGCAAAGTGAACGATTCTTCGGTGCTTTGTACCTCTCAATAACAACATAACTTCCGAGCAAACTACTCAAAAAAATACAGGAGCCGCACGATACAATAACTTTAAAACGGAGCTTGAAAAGTAATTGTGTTCTTGTAAAGAACTAAGTGGGGAGAATTAACCGCATAAAAAATAGCTGAGGATGGATTCGAACCGTCGACCTCACGGGTATGAGCCGTGCGCTCTCACCAACTGAGCTACTCAGCCATTTATTAAAAACGATAAGTTAATTTTCACATAAAAATTTTTAAATATCAAGTAAATATTTGTTATTTTAAAAATCAACATTGTGAAAAAGTATAGAAAGTTTATTTAAAGCTTCCTCTATGGATTCTTTTTCTAAAAGAATTTTTTGTACAGTATTATTTACTTGAGTATTTATTTCTTTTTGATTCCGTATTTGTTTTAGTTGAGGAGTTATACGACTAGTTTGTTTCGCGCTAATGGAACGAGCTTTAGATATCAAGTCAGAATAATCATTGTAAAATTCATCATTAAGAGCTGTTGAATTTGTTGCGATTATATTTGTCATTTTTGCTAATTCAAGCTGATTTTCTTCGTTTGTAAGATACAAACAAAAATCCAGAGCTTCTTTTTTATATTTAGCTCTTTTGGGTATAACAAAATTCATTACAGATATATCATTTTGTCCGACACTTCCTTTTAGTTGCTCTATAATATCGGTTTTAGCGTACACTGATGGTGCATTTTCTTTTATCATATTTAGAAAATTAGCTCCTCCTTGATAAAACACGATTTTACCTGCCATATATTGCTCAAGCGCTTCTCTATGTGTCATTGAAATAGTTTCGGGAGGAATTAAATTTTTCTTATAAAGTTCTTTAAACATATTAAATACTTTTAAAGCTTGAGCAGAGTTTATATTAGATAGGCAGTCTATGCCATATTTATTTAGTATTTTAACCATTGTATCGTTTTCAGTAATTGTAGGAAGATATGCATAAGAACCTGTTTTAGATTTAATAATAGCCGATATTTCTGAAAGTTCATCATAGGTTTTAGGTATTTTATGCACTTCCGATTTTTCAAACAATTCTTTATTATAAATAGTAACAGCACTTGTAGCATACCAAGGAATTGAATACAATTTATCGTTATACATAAGAAGTTTAATTATTTCTTTATTAAACTGGTTGGTTGCATCTAAAGGAATTTCTTCTAAAGTTTCTTTTTGTGCCAGTAAAGACGAGAAATCAGGATTTAGATTGATTAAATCTGGAGGGTTATCAGTCATAACAGCTGCTAATGTTCTTTTTTCTCCCTCGGAAAAAGGAACATCAACCCATTTGATTTTTATATTTGGATTTTTTTCTTCATAAGCATGTATTATTTTGTTCATATAATCAGAAAAGTCGCTCATTTGAAGAGTCCAAACGGTAACAATTTTTTTCGGATTACTATTTTTTGATATACACGCATTTAAATTTATTATACAAAATATTAATAAGAATATTATAAAAATTTTTTTCATAAATCTATATCTTCGCTGCTAAATTTAAATCTATATATTTAAATGTATTTGTTAAAACTCCAATTGGAAAGTTATATATATTGTTACAAGGTGTTATTTTTAAAATTGCATTAGTTCTGTCAATTTTTGAAATAGTAGCTAAATACTTGTTTCTGTTTGCTGAAAAAAGGATATAACCATTATCACTTTGAATTTCATCTATATTAAAATGATTAGCTGAAATAGAAGCAAGAGTAAGATAAAAAAGTTTTTCTTGACTTATGCCATAAATCTTAGTGCAATCATCAAACGATATGTTTTGCGGCAATGTAAGAGGAGCCGCCGCTGAAACTTGGACATTTGCAAACACCGTATTTGATGTTAAAAATAGCACTGTTATCATTAATATAATTTTTCTCATGTCAAATTCTCCTAATATAATAATACTATGTTATTTAAAATAAAAACTCCTGCAATTACACGAAATCTAAATGTATAGATATAACAAAATATGTAATAAAAACAACATGTTGCGAATGCAACACATTTATGATTAAATGTATATAAACTTTGAATAAGGGAATGAAGATGGAAAATACATTACCACAAGAAGAATGGAAATTTAAAATAAATCCTTGGATTACAATGATTCCTGTCATGTTATCCATTTTTATGTTTGCGCTGGATGAAACAATTTCTAATGTTGCGCTCCCATATATGGCTGGAACATTTTCTATAAGTCATAATGAATCGACTTGGATTATTACAAGTTATCTAGTAGCTAGTGGTGTTATTATACCTACAGTAGATTTCTTTAGCCGTTTGATTGGACGTAAACAATATTTTATATTAAGTATAATTATTTTTACTATATCATCTATAATGTGCGGATTGTCAAACTCAATGGCGATGATGCTTATATCTCGTATTATTCAGGGAATAGGTGGTGGAGGAATAATGCCTATTGCACAGGCAATTATTTTTGAGATTTTTCCAAAAGAAAAACTCCCTCAAGCAATGGCAGTTTTTGGTTTAGGTGTAATAATGGCTCCTATATTAGGTCCATCTGTTGGTGGCTGGATTACGGAAAATTGGTCTTGGCCGTTTATATATTTTATTAACATACCATTTGGAATTTTGTGTTTATATTTAACCCATAAATATGTAGAAGAGCCTCCATATTCGAGAAAACAAACAAATGTAAAAATGGATTTTTCTGGATTTTTCTTTCTTGCAGTTTGGCTTTTAACATTGCAAGTTGTTTTAGATAAAGGAAATGATGCAGATTGGTTTGGCGCACCTTGGATTTGTAAATTATTTACAATATCAATGATTTCATTTTTTGCCTTTGTATATATTCAAAAGAAAAAATCAAAAACAGGTGATGGACTCATTAATCTTTCAATTTTAAAGAATAAAAACTTTCTTATTGGTACAGGTGGGCAAATCGTATTAATGGCTGTATTAATGTCTTCAGCCGCAATTTTACCGTCTATGCTGCAAAGATTGCTAGGCTATACATCCTTTTTAAGCGGTTTATCTATGATTCCTCGAGGTGCAGGATGTTTTGTAGCTTCAATTTTAAGTGGTGTACTTGTAGTAAGATTGGGTATAAAACCAACGGCGGTAATAGGTTTGGTGATATTAGCAACGGGTGGTTTATTATTTGGTCAGATAAATACAAATATCGCTCTTGCTAATATAGCATTTCCGAATTTCGTGTTTGGAGCCGGTATGGTACTTTCTATGGTTCCTTTATCTAATATTTCTTGTGCAACTTTGTCTAATGAAGAACAAACAAATGCGTCAGGGGTTCAAAATTTATTTAAAAATGTCGGCGCTGCAATAGGAACTTCTATCGCAACAACTATGATAGCAAGATTCTCTCAAGCACACCAAATGATGATGGTTAAGTCACTTACTGATACAAATTCAGTATTTGCAGAAAAAGTTAATGCTTTAAGTTCTGCATTTATGACGCAAGTTGATCCAACAACTGCAATTCATATGGCGCAAGGTCAGATTTATAGGTTGTTAGGACAGCAGGCAGCACTGTGGGGATATGTCGAAACTTTTAGATACTATGCTGTTGCGGTAATATTAATATTACCATTTATATATTTTCTTAAAGATACATCAAAAAAGACAAGCAATTAATAAAGTAATTTAAAACAGATTTAAATAGTAAGAGTAATCAAGCATAATTTGATTGCTCTTTTTTGCATTTTAAAAAATCTTATTATTATTGAATTTTAGGCTCTTAATGTAAAGAATTGTAACAATTTTAAAAAAATGTGTTAGAAAATTCGAGAAATATGGAACTAAACAAACATAAACACATGAAAGG
>CAJOOM010000046.1 GCA_905236775.1 Candidatus Gastranaerophilales bacterium | reverse complement strand
GCAGATGTAACATTCGAACATCCGTTCTCATGCAACATCTGCGACCTCCCCATGTAGAATTGAAAAAGGGGAGGTTATTGCGCCAGACTGCTTTAAAACAACTTATTAACTTAAATCATATTCACTTATTCACTTCAAAAACCATTTTCTATTCTCTATTAAGAAATTTCACATCCCTTTTTTTGTTAAAAACATTTGTTTGTAATATAATTATTAAACAAGAGGAAAAGATTTTTGAAGCAGTCAAAACTAACAATCGCTATATTTACAGCTTTATTTATGGGAATTATTACCGGCTGGATATTTCCTGATTTTGCCGTGAAGTTGCACGTTCTTGCTGAGATATTTTTAAGAATGGTTAAAATGATTATTGCACCGCTGCTTTTTGCGACTCTTGTAGTTGGTATTGCAGGGCATGGGGATGTTAAAAGTCTTGGCAGATTAGGCATAAAAACGATTGCTTATTTTGAAGTTGTTACAACAATTGCACTGTTTATTGGTTTAGGATTTGCAAATTTATTTAAACCGGGTGAAGGGATGGGGAATATCTCTACTGCTCACACAGGATTGAATACGATTGTGCAATCTGCTGCAACAACTCAACATAATTCGTTCGGAGAACTTTTACTGGGGTTATTTCCAACAAGTATTTTTCAATCAATGGCAGAGGGTAATCTACTCCAGATAGTTGTATTTTGTATATTCTTTGCGCTTTCAATTGTCGCAGTCGGAGAAAAAGCAAAACCTGTTGTAGAAGTGTTAAATTCCGTTGCTTCAATTATGTTTAAATTTACGGAATACGTTATGTATTTTGCACCTATTGGTATTTATGGTGCAATTGCATATACAATAGGCTCAAACGGATTATCAATTTTGTGGAATTACGGAAAAATAATAATATCATTATACGTAGCTCTTGCAGCATTTGTAGTTTTCGTACTTGTTGCAGCTTGCAAGATTGTTAAAATATCTACAAGGGCTTTAATTAAAGCAATTCAAGAACCTGCTCTGCTGGCTTTTTCAACGGCAAGTTCAGAGGCGGCTTTACCCAAGGCTATGAAAATTATGGAAGAATTTGGAGTTCCTAAATCTATTGTTGGATTTGTAATGCCTACAGGATATACTTTTAATTTAGACGGTTCAACTTTATATTTAGCGATGGCGGTAATTTTTTCAACTCAGCTTGTAGGACATCCGCTTACGTTTGAACAGCAGCTTGTAATTATGTTTGCTTTAATGCTTACGAGCAAAGGTATCGCAGGTGTTCCTAGAGTATCTTTAATTGTTTTAGCCGGAACTCTTACAAGCTTTGGTATACCTATATTAGGTGTAGCAATACTTTTAGGAATTGACCAGATTTTAGATATGGGAAGAACAACTGTTAATTTAATCGGAAACTGCGTTGCAACGGTTGTTATTGCAAGATGGGAAAATCAATTTGATTACTACAAAATGAGTGATTTTATAAAAAACAAGAATATGAAACTGGCAACAGTATCAAATATAGAGAATTACAAAGAAATAAACGGACAGGAATAATTATGGAACAATTGGAGAAGAAAATGGAATATAAAGAAACTTTAAACTTGCCTCAAACAACTTTAGAGATGAGGGCTAATGCGATTAACAAAGAACCTCAAACACAAAAGTTCTGGGAAGAACACGATATTTATAACAAAATTAATGCAAATAAAGATAAAACAAATTCATTTGTTTTACACGATGGGCCTCCTTATTTGAGTTCGGATAAAATCCACGTTGGAACTGCATTAAATAAAATTCTAAAAGATATTATAATCAAATATAAATCTATGAACGGCTTTTATGCACCTTATGTTCCGGGATACGATGCGCACGGTCTTCCTATTGAAAACGCAGTTGTAAAAAACATTAAAGGCGGACGTCACGCAATCACTGAGGGAGAATTAAGAGCAAAATGCAGAGAATATGCAGCAAAGAGCCTTGAAGGTCAAGAGGCTGCATTTAGAAGATTAGGTGTTTTAGGTAACTGGGCAAATCCATATCTTACAATTAAGCCGGAATACGAAGCTGAACAAGTTAGAGTATTTGGTGAAATGTATAAAAAAGGATACATTGAAAAAGGACTAAAACCGGTTTATTGGTGCGCATCTTGTGAGACAGCGCTTGCTGAAGCAGAGGTTGAGTATGCTGACATATCTTCAAAATCAATTTATGTAAGATTCAAATTTGACGAGGATTCAACTGAAAGAATCAATTTAAGAATAATTCCAGATAACACAAAGCCTATATATGCAATTATATGGACAACAACTCCTTGGACAATTCCTTCAAACGTTGCTATATCAATGAACCCAAGGTATGATTATCAACTGTTTGAGTATAGAGGAGATGTTTATGTAGTTGCTCAAGATTTGCTGGGCAAATTTATTGAAGACGCAGGCTGGGACGAAAGTGAGATTAAACTTCTTGATACGGCAGTCGGTCAAGAGTTTGAACTTATGGAAGTTTATCATCCTTTAGTTAACAGAAAATCAAAAATTATTTTAGGAGAACACGTTACATTGGATGCAGGTACAGGTTTAGTACATACAGCTCCGGGGCATGGTCTTGAGGACTATGAAGTAGGGTGCAAATACGGAATAGAAGTATTTTCTCCGCTTGATGCGTCAGGATGTTGGAAAGAAGAAGTTAATATACCTGAACTTGTCGGTGTTCCTTATTATAAGGGTAACGACATGGTGATTGACATGCTCGAAAACTGTAAAGCATTAGTTCATCAAAATGAAATAAACCACTCTTACCCTCATTGCTGGAGATGTAAACATCCGGTTATTTATAGAGCAACACCGCAATGGTTTGTTAAGGTAGATAAATTCCGTGATAAAGCTATGGAAGAAATACATAAAGTTAAATGGATTCCATCAAGCGGTGAAAGCAGAATCGGTAACATGGTTGAAGGTCGTACTGATTGGTGTATCTCACGTCAAAGAGCTTGGGGTGTTCCTATCCCGATATTCTATTGTGAAGACTGCGGAGAAGTTATTTGCACTGATGAAACAATCGAAAATGTAGCACAAATCTTTGAAAAAGAGGGTTCTGATGCGTGGGTTAACCATAAAACTGAAGAACTTTTGCCAAACGGTTTTGTTTGTCCAAAGTGTGGCAAAACTCACTTCCGTCAAGAAAAAGATATCATGGATGTTTGGTTTGATTCCGGTATTTCTTGGAGAGCGGTTGTTGAAAAACGTTCAAAAGAGCTTGGTCATACACCTGTTGATTTGTACTTAGAGGGTTCTGACCAACATAGAGGCTGGTTCCAATCTTCACTTTTGACTTCTATTGCAACACAAGGAATTGCACCTTATAAGCAAGTGCTTACTCACGGATTTGTATTTGGTGAGGACGGAAGAAAGATGTCTAAGTCTTTGGGTAATTATATCAGACCTGATGATATCATTAAAAACTACGGTGCTGATATTTTGAGACTTTGGGCGGCATCAGTAGATTACAGAAACGATACCAAAATCGGGGATAACATAGTTAAACAGTTAGCTGAAATCTTTAAGAAAACAAGAAACACAGCAAGATTTTTACTAGGCAATATCTTTGATTTTGACCCTGAAAAAGATTATGTTAAGTATGATGAACTTAAAAATATTGATAAGTTTGCTTTGCATAAGTTGAATAAAGTTATAGCAGAAGTCACAGAAGCATTTGAGAATTATGAATTTTATAAATATTTCCAATGTTTACAAAACTTTGCAGCGGTAGATTTAAGTTCTTTCTACTTGGATATCGTTAAAGACAGACTTTATACAGCAGGTAAAAAATCATTATCAAGACGTGCTTGTCAAACTGTTCTTTATGAAACATATCAAGCGCTAGTAAGAATGGTAGCTCCTGTAATGCCGTTCCAAGCGGAAGATATGTGGCAAAACACTCCTGAAAATCAAAGAGGCGGTTTAGAAAGTATTTTGCTTGCAGGATGGGTAAAAGTCAATGAAAAATGGAACAATGAAAAATTGGAAGAAGATTTTACAAAGATTCTTAAAACAAGAGAAGTTGTAACTCGTGCGATTGAACCTTTAAGGGCGTCTAAAGAAGTCGGAAGTTCTTTGGAAGTAGCAGTTTATGTAAAATCACCTGACACGGAACTTCTAAACGCAAACTCAAAAGACCTTGCAGATATATTTATTGTTTCGCAAGCTTATACGGCTGATTCAAAACCGGAAGGCACATTAAATGAATATACAGAAAATGATATTACGGTTTGGGTAACAAAAGCTGAGGGCGAAAAATGCGAACGCTGCTGGAAATACCGCACTTTAGGTGAACACAAAGGTCATGAAACAATCTGCTCTGATTGTTATGAGGCAATTAGTGAATAGAAAATATTAAACAAACATATTGGATATAAAGAGAGCTTTAATCGACGGCTGGGTATAAATAAAAAAACAACCCTCCGTCTTTTCTTTATTTTAACAAGCTCTTTATAGCAAATCTCAACAAAAAAACGGATGATTAAATATCATCCGTTTTTTTAATCTATATCTATTTTCCCTATTCTTCTTCGCCTGCTGTTTTACCATATCTGCGAATTGTTGAATTCAAAAGATTTTCGTGGTGTTTATCTCTGTATATTTTACAAAGAAGCTTGTAAGCATGCTTATTATAAGGATTTTGTTTCAAAATAGACTCAAGTTGATCAGACGCTGAAGTTGAACGTTTCATATAATAATCAATTAATGCTGGAAGTGTTTCTGTTAAATCGTTTTCGTCTGTTGCCAAAGCGATTTCCGCACAACTTTTTGCATTATCGAATTCTTCAGCATCCAAATACATTACTGCGATTTCATAGTATACTTCAGAACGACTTCTTTTGTCCATTTTTGTTTGAGCAACTGCTTGATATTCTCTTGCTGCTTTTTCATATTCTGCTCTGCGTCTGTATTGCTCAGCCAAAGCCAAATGAGTAGAAACATCTTGAGCAACTATGTTATCAAGGTTCTTAGTATCATTTGTTACAGGAACATTTAACGTATTTAGAATCTCTGAAACTGTAAACAATTGCGATTGTTCAGTTGCTGTTAACGGTTCATTTGTAATGTCCGGTTTTACTGAATACACAAGTGCTAATGTTTTTAAATCACGAGGTGTAATCTCTGTATTAAATTTAGTTCCTATTGGGTACATAACATCATATATACTCGGGCTTGCACCTGTCAAACCTAATGAATGACCGATTTCTTGAAGAGCAGATGAGAATAATTGTTTAGAATCTAAACTATGATTTTTTGCATCCGTTCTGTTGAAAACAATAGTAGAACCTGTGATTTTGCTTCCGTTAACAGTAAAAGCATGTGTACCGATTGATTTTTTGTTATCCGTATTTTTGAAATAACATTTCATATCAGCATCATTTGCATCTTCTACAAATTCAAAAGATACAAGACCATCACTTGCTCTTTGCCACTTTTGGTATGCACTCATAACTACTTCTCTATAGTATTCAGGAACATCAGCAGAATCTTGTACGTATACTCTTAATGGGAATGATGCTTTATTCCATCTTATAATTTTCCCGCCTGCTGCTACGTTTCTGAAATAGCTGTCAATAACTGCAGCTTTAATAGTTTTTTCACTCATAGATTTGTCATAACCAAGAGTGATTGAATAAGAATTCTTGAATGCGAATTCTGTTGAACTTGGAGCAATATTGCTGCTTGTGTTCATTAGTGCTGCAGCCCCTGCTGCAATAAGGAATGTACAAATAACAATCTTTTTCATTTTTTTAGAGACCTCATTTTCTTTATTTCTAATTATTAACTTCTTTATTATACACTAAAACTTCTAAAAATAGAATTTGCTATTTTTATGCTTTAGCATTTACAAAACTATAATCACCAAGTGACGAAGACAGTATAGAATATTGTTTCAATGCAGAATATGTTCTGACTGCTGTTGAATTACTCATGCCATTCTCTTTCATTTTTTCGACAAAAGTTTTTGCACTGGCAAGTTCATTTTCCGGAGAATTGGTAATCAAATTGAGAGTATTCTGAAACCTGCTGGCAGAAGTATTTCCGTATAGAGTACTCATCATTGTATTGTATGTGCTGAAACTCGTATACTCTTTCAGCGAAATACCAAACTCATTATCTTCCTCTCTTAGCTTAGCAATTGTGTTTTTGTCCAAAACAGACGGAATGTTTCTTAACTTTTCCTGCAATTGCTCTAAAGGATTTTGTTTTACTTGACCTAAAACATCCCTAAGCTGTTCAAATTGATTTTTGGTTTTTGTTTCACTTAAATTGCTCAATAATAACGAATTTTGCAATATAGAACTTAAATCTGATACATCTGACATATACCTAATCCTTTTTTTAATCCGGAGTAACTTATTAAGACTTCGTCCTGTTCTATTTACCCCTTTTCATAATCCGGAATAGCTTAACAAGACTTTGTTTTGCTTTAAGTATCCCTTTTATGCTCATTATAATATATGTAACGTTTTTTTACAAGTTTTTGTTCAAATTTATTATGAAAAAAAAAAGAGGATGTACAAAAAGTTAAAAATTAATATTAATAGACCCTTTATTCACAATGGGAGATATGATTTCACACCTCTTTGTAATTTTTGGGAAATTAATTACTTTTAGCTTCTTAGTCACCCTCTTTTTGTATTTATGATATATACGGTTTTGAGCTTGCGGAAAAATTAAAATTTTTCTCGCAATCTCCATAGAACGGTTTCAACTCAGGTTGTGTGCTATCCCGCACACGACCT
>CAJOOM010000045.1 GCA_905236775.1 Candidatus Gastranaerophilales bacterium | reverse complement strand
TATGGCGACGACAGCGTTTTGGCCCGTATACAATCACCTGAAAGAAACCATTGATTACGCGGAAAACCCGGATAAGACCATCGAGCGCAAATACGTGGACGAGGACCTTTACAAAACACTGCAATACGCCGAGAACAGCAAAAAGACAGACGAGACCATGTACGTCAGCGCCGTCAACTGCCCGAAACAGAAAGCATACGAATATATGATGCGCACGAAACGGCGCTTCCATGAATCAGGCAAGATCGTCGGCTACCACGGATATCAAAGCTTTGCCGCCGGAGAGGTCACACCGGAGGAAGCACACCAGATCGGGATCGAGACCGCAAAGCGGATGTGGGGCGGGCAGTATGAGGTCGTAGTGACAACACACCTGAATACCGGGCACCTGCATACTCACTTTTGTCAAGGGTTAAATGAGCAAAAAAAATAACTGTAAATGTAGACAAATGAGGTATTCAATATTTATTGATTCTGCCAATTTTTGAAAAATATGAAGTTATCTTGTCACAATTTGACGAAAAATCAACATTTATTATATAAAGGACTTTAATAGAATAATGAGGGAAAAAAATGAACCTAGTTCCAGATATGATTATTATTGATTTTTGTGAGTGGCTAAAACGCTCCGTCTTACACAATCAAAAAGAGTATAGCTTATTTGATTTAGTTGTTGACGAAAGGTATTCTATTTCTTTAGTAAAATATGCGGAAGATTTTTTAAATGATTACAAACCATCGTTAAGAAGAGTGTTACATTCTTTTGTAGATAGTGAATATTTTGATGACTGTTTACAAGAGTATAATGTAAATGTATCTCATCATGCAGAAAAGTTTGACGAACTATATCGTTATGGGTTTTGCTATTTTTGTAATGAAACTAGATTAGACAATAATTTTAGAAAATTCATTAAAGCCAAATATTTAGAGTGCAATAAATACTTTAATCGACAAATTACGCCTCAGGCTTTAGTTGACTCTGTATCTTTTTTGTTTGAAAATGCCTCAAATAATGAATGGATACAGCATAATAAAAAATGGATTATGGAGTATCTTCATAGTTTTGACTCGGGACTTGATCTTGAAATAGATTTCCTGGAATGGCTAATATCTGAAAACAATGATCCTATGGATTTCAGAAAAATGCCATTAAAGTATTTTGAATGTTTAGCTGAAAAATTTAGATTTGAAACTAATAGATCCCCGGAGGATGTGAAAAAACTAATAAAATCATTTAAACAATCAGACATAACAACTCTATCAAAAAAAATAATGGCAGTGATGCCTCTAAAAAGAATAAAACGCGCTAAAGATTTAGGATATATTATCGATCGATACCAAAATAAAAGTATTCCTTATAAGTGTTTTATTGTCCCTCGCAAAAGTAATGCTGTGGACTATGAAGAATTCATAGAGAAACGATGGGATGATTTACATCATCTGTCAGGAGACTATCTCGATATCTATTATGCTGAAACTGATTATGGGAGATCAGGCTATGAGATAATGAATCAGATGAATTATATCCCCGACCATTTGAGGAAAAAAGCTCCCTCAATAATTATTTGGGAAAATAACATGAGTAAAGCACAAGGAGTTGACATTAACAGACTTGATAATAATGATCTTTTTGATGTTGTTGAATGTATTGTTAACTGCATTAGAGATAATAAGTCCTTTGATGAAATAATTAAGGAGGCAAATGCAATGTGCGACAGATTAAGAGAAGGACACCGTACCGTAACAAATAATACAGTTTCAATTTCTGACAGTACAATTACAGGAAATATAGCAGCTGAAAATAAAGGTGAAATGCATACAACGGTATTTCAAATAAACGATACTGCTACATTGCTTAGCGAATTAGAAGCTGCAAAACAGATAATAAAAGAATTTGCTGAGATAAATGACTATCAGAAAAATCGACTTGATTCAATTATTAAGGAATCAATAGAAGCTATTAATACTAATTCTGAAGAAAAAAAAGAGCAAAGCAAAAAGAGCTTTAAAGATGCGTTACTCTTTATGGGGAATATTGGGAGTAAACTTGTTTCGATGTTTTCAGGTCTTGTAAATGTGCTAAAGTTTTTTGGGTTATCTCCAGTTAATCCGGTGTAAAAACATAAATTTAATTTAATATAACTTATGGTTGAGTTTCTATTTTTTGTTGCAATTTATGACATAGGAAAAACGGCGTTTATTTTTTAAAAGTTTTGAATTAGAGAATAACGGAACTTTTATTAAATTAAACTTTTTTGCCCGACTATAAGAAAAAAACTCGGTTATTGTAAACATAGAAAAATACAAGAAAAAAATAAAGGATAATAGGAGATTGTTTATATGAATAATGAAGTCAATAAAGAAAATGACCTTATAATTGAAAACATTATTAACTTTGTATCTAATAATAAGGATGTTTTAGAAGAACAGTTTTGGAAAACAGATAGATCATTACGAAGATCATATCTTAAGCAGATTTCCATGAAAGAATACGAGGATTTATTAGTGAAGATTTCTATAGTAGTTTTAACAGCAAATGCAATAGAAGAAAACATGTTGAATTATAGTGTTTACCGAGAACAACAAAAGCTACAAGGAACTGTAGACAGCCTTATTCTCGAAATCGAAAAACCAATAGTTTTTAAGGATAAGTCAATTAAGTTTAATGCATATATTTTAAAACTAAATGATTACTATGTTTTACATTTACATGCAAAAAACACAGGATCATATACACCTGGTGGTTCAGCTGATTTAGTAAGATATGTAGCAGAGAATTCGCGACTTCATCCAAAATGTCTTATCTCTTTTGGAATTTGTTTTGGACACTCAGTTATCGATCAACATATTGGTGACACCATAATAGCAAAAAATCTTTATCCGTATTTTATGGGAGCGAAAGTAAATGATGGTTCGATTACCGTTAAATCTGATGAATTTGTTCTTCATGTTGACAAAAGCGATAGTGAATTATTTGATGAAATAGAACGTTTGGAACGGAATGGATATTTTGATAAATCTATTGATAACAATATATGTGGAAATGTCAAACTGGGCGATTTGATTACAGGGGAAGCCGTTGTAAGTGATCAAACATTTAAAGAAACATTTGAAAAAGCTGCTGGAGCAGTTTGTCCATTAGGCGGTGAAATGGAAGGATATGGATTAGGAAAAGAGTGTATTTTTTACCATATACCTTATCTGATTATAAAATCTATTTGTGATTGGGGGGTTGCAAAAAACATCGATGACATAATAGAGGAAAAAACCGGCGTAAAAAACGGAAAGGACAAAATGCAAGCTTATGCCTCTATGTGTTGTTTTACAGTATTCAGGAAACTATTTGAAACTAATATTTTTGAAAAAACAATATATCATGAATTTAGGAATGACTTTATTGATTCGTTCAAGGCTGGTGCAGGATGTTATTATCCATATGATGCTATAATAGAAGAACTATGCAAATATAACCAAAACGAAAATCAGAAAGCGTATAAGAAAATCACTCAGGATTATATTGATGCTTTTTGTAAAGCAATGGAAATAGACGGCGTTTGGAACGAAATTAAGGGTAATGAAAAAGGATATATTATGAAGGTGTAAGTATGTCAAATATTAATAGCAGCGAGATAGAATTAAAGCACTTTTTAAAAGCAGATCCATATAACGAAGAGTATATAGTAATACGACACGATAAAGAAAGCATTAATACTAAACTTATTAATGGGAACAAGGAGTTCTTTAATAGTGTTATTTTGCAATATCATGAACAACCTTCTGAAAAACACTATATAGTATTGTTAAATGAAAACAACAAGAAAATATATTCAGAGCAAATACAAGAATGGATAGATAGAAACATATATAACGCTATTAATGATACATTAGTATTTATAGAAGGTTATGCTGGGTGTGGAAAAACAACTTGGGTGCAATCAATCATTTACAATACAAATACCGAATACTATAAATATATCTATGATAGTTGTGATATATCCGACAGTTTTAAAGAAGTTCACAAAGACCATTATATAAACTTGTATGACTCATTTTCTCCGGGAAAACACTATTCTAAAGAAGTTATCAGATATAATATTATTAATTCCATAATATTACGAATGACATATGTGTTAAAAGAGAATTCTAAAGAAAGAAGAGAACAAATATTAAATGACTTTTGTGACTTATTATCAGATTTAAGCATTCAATCTTTAAGTAACAGATTGCCTAATATTTCAAAACCATTTCAGAAAGATTTATTTAAAAAGGGGAAACGAGAGGATACATTTTTTTATAAATATGCTAAGAGAGTTAAGAATAGCCAAAATTCAGAAAAAAACTTTGTAGATATTTTACGACAGAATATTAACGAAAAGAATATGAATTCAGGAGAGTATGTTTTTTCAACATTTGATATATTATGTTTTGACTATTTATGGAGAATTGCAGTAAATAACAATACAAGGTTTAAGGCGAATAATCTATATGTGTGTTATGATAATTTAGATATAATTGATGATATGGAAGCACTTGCGGAATTCATTAATGATTTAGAAAGTTTAAAAACAAATATAAAACGTTTTAGAGAGGATTATATTGGAGAACTAATTATACCATTTGTTGTTATTTTTGCCACATGCAGAAAAATAACAAGTGCTAAATTACAAGTGTCAGGATTAAGTCTTCCAAGTGAAAGATTGTTTTTAAAAAGCTTTAATTCCAATGAAGCGGCTGAGCGTGATTCCAATAGAGCATCTGTGATCAAAATTGAACTCTCTCACCTATATAATTATGAAAGAATGATGAAAAAAAGAGCAAATTATTTTAGAGATAAATTATCAAATCTAGTGGATTTTAATGATGTTGCCCGATTGAATAACTGTATTAAAATGGCTTTGAAATTACCAAACACTATTTTTAGTGAATTGAACTATGCAGGATTGTGGAATAATAATCATAGAGCTTGCAGTAATGTATTAAATAAAATTCTAACCAATTATCAGCAGTATTATGATGCGTTTGTTTGTGATTATAATTCACTGCCAGATGCCAACGGTTCTATACTCTTGCATATTATTATTAAAGTGCTGAACGAACGCGGAGAATGGGTAAAGTCTCTGGGATATAAAGATAATAAAATTACGACAGTATCTAGATTAATTCTAACATTTTTACACAATAAAAAACAAATAGGTGAAAATGTATCGATATTACAGATTCTCAATACCTTTTGTCGTGTTGTTTTTGATGATGATTCTGAACAACAAGATGAAGTATTATGTATTAAGTATATATGTAACACAATGCAAAACATGTTGACAAGATTACCGAATGATAAAGAGGAAATATGGCGAAGACCTATATTTTATAAAAGTAATGCGCTGACCTGTAATAACCGGAGTATTGGAACAAAATTATATGAACAGTATAATGATGCAGATGAGAATAAGTGTACAGTGTTTTCTATTTCAGATGAAGGAAGCACTTTTATTGATAAAATTGTTCCAACATTTGAGTTTTATTCTGCCCGTACAAATTCCGATTCCCAACCTTTGTTTTGCATTACAAATAAAGAGCAGCTTAAAAGTATTATTAATGTCGTATTTACCAAAGTAGAAAGCTGTTGTAATCGGCAAGTTATATTTATGGGGCGTTATATGTCCGCATATGACATAAAAACAATAGAAGAGTATCTTATCTTAGATTTTCATCCAATTACTTCTAAGGGATATAAACAATTACATATAATCAGAGTGATATTTTCTCATATTAGTTTTTTTAATTCCTTTAGAGATTATCTTTATAAATATGATTCTGATAGATTTGCAAAATTTAATAAAACCTTAATTTTCTATATTAAAGAATACCTAAAACTATATGAAAAACATTTTTATAATATTATGGATAATAAAGTGGGCAGATATAACAATAAAGTATGGAATGATTTAGTTTTGAAATGTAATAATGCTATTGGTGCTCTAAAAAACTATTCCACTGATCTATATGTAAACTCAATTACACGCGAAGAATCAAATGAAGAAGATGAGATATTTCAAAAAATGACATTGATTGAGTTTGAAATGATGGATAGTTAAACGGTCAAAACGGTCTCTCGTTGCTACCATATTATGTCTTTATGAATGGTGTGTTAATCAAAATGAATTTATTTGATGGAATGGTTTTTAAAGCGTTAGAAAATAAAGAGCTATATAACGTTGATCCATCATTTAGCCTGATCAAGTTTCTGTTCGTAGGCTCCTGAGCTTTGCTACACCGCTTCCTCCCCCCCTGGCATTGCTGCCAACGGCTTACGGTTCGCTACACTTGGCGGTAAATACCCGTGGCGGGACTTTCACCCGCAAGATTTGTGCCATGCCCGACACGTACGATTAAGAGGGATTGCAAGATCTACAATCCCTCTCTCGATCAATATATCTTGATTACAAAGTATCACGATCGTGTTTTGTTTTTGTTGCTTTTCGCTCGGCGAGCTTTCTTCCCCGTTCCTCCTGTTGTTGCTTGCGGCGGGCTTCGGCTTCTTCCTTTGCCCGCTTCTCTGCTTCTTCATATGCACGTTCACGCTCTGTGAGATAATGCGGTGGCGGTTCGCCGATCCATTCGGACACAGTATCCACGCTGCGGTTAAAGCGCTGCGCGTCAAATTCGGTATCCTTCGGGTTCAGTTTCTGACGGGCTTCTGTTTCAAGCGGAAGTCGTAACAGTCGTCGATGCGTTTTGAGCCGATCCTGATCGAGCATCCGCGACAATTCTTCCGTATCACGGTAATCGGATAAGGTACTTTCAATTTCGTTTGTCAGATTGTTTTCTTCGGTTTGCAGCTTCGGGATCAGCGCTTTCGTATCTTCAAGCCTTGTCTGAATTCTTCCGAGGTCTTCCGGGGAGTCGGCGCACAGGTGATATAACTCGCGCCGCAAAGCAAATTCGAGCTCGGAGATCT
>CAJOOM010000044.1 GCA_905236775.1 Candidatus Gastranaerophilales bacterium | reverse complement strand
TTCAGAAACCGCAATATCTCCAAAGATTTTACGTTTTCTTCCTTCAGATTTGTGTTGAAGAAGGTGACCGATACCTGCATGTCTTCTAGTAATCTTACCTGTGCCGGTAACTTTGTATCTTTTAGCTGCCGCACGGTGTGTTTTTAATTTTGGCATTTCTATCTCCTTTGGAGTAAATAATATTTGGTAGTATTTAAAACGACCAGACTATTTACGTCCCTTATGTAGTACTCTATCCGAGCAAGGCATACCACAGCACTATACTTCGGCATGATTATAACTTAGAACAAAGCTTTGCAATTGTCAAGTAAAAGGTACTTTTTGTGAAGAGAGTTGATTGAAAACTATGCACTTAACTGTCTTTAAATTTCTATTTCCATTTACCCATATACGTGATATAATTCTGGTATGGCAGGAGAAGAGTTTAAAGCAAAACCAAAGAGAAGAGGAATGGCTGCACAAACAAGACTTATTATTTCCGGTCTTGCTGTTAGTACTATATTTATTGTTTTTGTAGCTTGGTTTGCAGATTACAGCATTAACAATAATATGATGAATGCATATAGGAGTTTCGCTCAAATTATTGCAAAGACTCTCGCTATAGAGGGAGTTGAAGTAACAAAGGAGCTTCCGGAGCTCTCAAAATATGATGCATTAAAAACCAACTCACTTTCCGTTTTAGAAAGTAATGACGATATTTCTTTTATTACATTCAAAGACTCTAAGTCAAATATAATTTATTCAAGCAAAGACGATTTATCCGATAAAGCAAGTAAATCAAGGATTCAGTCAGTAAGTTCTCCTATGGAAGTTAAAAATGGGAATCAAAAAGTTAATGTTGGTTCCGTTGAAATTGCCCTAACAGGTACTGCCGTAGATAATGTCACAAAAACAACAAGAACTTCCATTGCACTTGTATTTATTTTGGCTTGGCTTGTTATAGCCGGAATTGTCTATATGAATTCTTCTATTATTACTCGTGAACTTCGTAAACTTCATCAAGGAGTAAAGAAAATCTCATCCGGTGAATTTGGTTATATGATTGATGACAAAGATGTTGATAATGAAGTAAAAGAACTTTATTCCGCATTTAATGATATGTCCGAACGATTGAGCAGATATAATGAACAAACAATTGAAAGCTTAACTTTTGAACGCAATAAACTTGAATCTGTTTTAATGAGTATTGTAAATGGTGTTGTCGTTTGTGACAATCATGATAAAGTAATTATGGTTAATAATTATGCGAAAAAGCTTTTAGAAGTTGAAGAAAAAGATATTGTAAATACTCAAATACAGGATTTTTGTGATTCAACAGGCGAATTTTGTTTTGCAGATAAAATTGCAAAATTCAAAGATACTCCTATAGATGACGATGGCAGCCCGATTAATTTTACAATAGAAATCGACCAGAGAATTCTTAAATGCCTAATATCACCAATGTTTACTCGTTCAAATGCGTATGTCGGATACATAATTATTATAATCGATATAACTAAAGAACATGAAATGGATCAACTTAGAACAAACTTTATTTCTAATGTTTCTCACGAATTAAGAACTCCTGTAACTGTTTTAAGAAGTTACATAGATACTCTCTATAATTTTGGCAACGACTTTGACTTTAATACACAAAGAGAATTTATAGGAGTTATGAATCAAGAGATTATACGTTTAAATAGAATGGTTAATGATATCCTTGATTTTTCGCGTTATGAAGCACAAAATTTACATTTAGAGAAAACTAAACAAGATATCGTAGAAATTATAGAAGATGCGGTTAATCAAGTTCAAGTGCTTGCAAAAGAACACGATTTGACCATATCTATAATGAAAGAGCCTGATTTACCGGAAATTCCATTGAATGTTGATAGCATTTCACGTGCATTTATGAATATTTTATCAAATGCAATCAAGTATTCACCTGATGGAAAACGAATAAAAATTCGTGCGGAACGTTCTAGAGATGGAGAGTATGTTGAAGTAAGTGTTGAAGATCAAGGTCCCGGAATCTCTGAAAAAGACCAAAAACGCGTATTTGACCGTTTTTATAGAGTAGAAAATGCTACGCATTCTGTTAAAGGAACAGGTTTAGGCTTGCACTTGGTAAAAGTTACTATAGAAAAACATCATAATGGTCAAGTATTTGTAAATTCAAAAGAGGGTGAAGGTTCTACATTTGGTTTCCGCCTACCTATAAATCCTCCGGAAGAGGAACGCGAAGAATATGTTCCTAAAAATCAATTACCGGCAGAAAGTGAAGCTTGAAACTAAATTTTATTATTTAATTTTCTAAATTTAAATTTCAAAATGCTACAATTGTTTCTTGAATGCGGATTTGAGTACTCAGCCTCTAATTGTAAATTTTTGTAACAATTTTTCAAATTTACCCCTTTTTCGCTAAAGTTTATAAAAAAAATGCCGTTATACATGATAAAGTATTTAATATATAAAGAAAGGATGCTATATGAGCGAATTCAACAAGTACGCAATGTATTCTCAAGCGGTATATCAAGAGGCAAAAAATGGTAATGATTTAGAAAAAGTCATGTCAATGGTTGATGATTTCCAAGAATTAAAAACTGTTGAAAATGCAAAAAAATATTTATTAGACAAACTTAAGGTTAGAGATGCAATCCGGAATTTTCCATTGGGTGGAAACAATTATATGAATATAAATGAAGATAAATACTTTTATATAGTCAGATTTAAGACAGAAGAAGAAGATTTTGTATTTAGTTATAAAAAAATATAGATAAAAGCGAGCAATATTAATAATATAGGAGTATAAAAATGAGTTACAATTACAATTTACCAAACCAAAGTGGAGCAAATTTTAAAAAACCAAGAAAAAATGGAGTTGAGCTTGAACAAGCAAACAAAGCAAATCAGATTGCCGATTCAAAAAATGGTGACAAACGAGATGCTGTAAAAGTAAGTGCTACAGAAAATAACGCTCAAAAAGGGTTAGACATCAATGATATTAGTACAGAAATTGCAAGAGGTAATTTTAGTAATGTAAAAAAATTAGAGTCATTGGGCTATGTATTGACTATAAAACCTCAAAAAAATGGAAGTTGTTTAGTTAAACTTGAAAAAAAAGAAGGCGAAAAACACACTGTATCAATTTTTTTACGTCAGTCTGAAGAAGAAATAAAAAGCTTAATTGACAGAGAATTGCAAGCTGGCAATGATGCACAGGAACAATCAAGTCAAATCTCTGAGGTGGTTGCTTTACTTGAAAAAGAAGAAGCCGACGAAGAAGAAACAGTATCAGTTGTTTTAAGTCGGTCTGAAGGAGAAATAAATAGCTCAATTGACGGTGAATTGCAAGCTGGCGATGGTGTACAGGAACAATCAACTCAAACCGCTGAGGTGGATGCTCAACAAGAGACTCCTAAGAAAAAGGTTGCAGAAATAGAAAAAGAATTAAGTGACATTGCAAATAGTATTTTATCCCATTATTTAAACGATCCCGGAATAACTATGTATGGATTATCAAACCTTTTTGCTTCTAAAATTCAAACTTCTGTTGCGGAATTAAAGTTGAAATACAAAAATGACCAATCTGATGAACACGCAGAATTCCGTGAGGAACTTGATAATGCTTGTCAACAAGTAAGACAAGATGTAAGACAAATAGGCTTTGAAGATGCATATGCAAAAGAACAGGCTGAGAAAGAGGCAGCTGCTAAGCAAGCCGCAGCAGAAACTGCTTTAGCTGATGCACTGGCTGAAGCGGAAGCAAATGGCGAATCAAGAGTAAGCAGGGGGTCGCTTGATGATTTTGAAGGTACCGATGATGATGTTGCGGCAAGCCAATGTAATTGTGGCGGTTTTGATGATGACAACGAAGAACCAAGTAATAACGACACGGAAATATTAAATAAATTAAAAACAGATATTGAATATCGCAAAAACTATATAAAACAATATTTAGATAGCAAGAACAAAAATTATAATGATGATGCTATTAATACACTTGTTTCCGAATCATATGTAATAGGTACTATAAATATGCCTAATGCAACTTTGGATAATGTTAAGGCTGCAATTGATACGGCTTTTAGTTCCATATCTCAACTTTATGTTACACCGGAAAAGGTTTCTCTAGCAGAAGAAGCACAAGAACGTATTATTAATGATATAATCGCAAGTTTAGATAAAAATGATTTAGAATATCAATGCTTGTCTCAGTCTTCTAGGACAATCCTGTATGGTTATATGGTAAAAGAATGTGCTAGATTATCTGAAGATTGTAGTGATGAATCTGTGGTACGAGCAAAGTTATATAGCAAAGTTTTGGTTTATATGACACTTGGAAATGATTTGTCAAGTTCAGATAAAAAAGAAGTAATGGAGCAAGCTCCGCAAGATGTTATTACAATATTACCGGAAGCTAAGTCCTTTAATATAATGTCTGAATTTATGAAAGATATAAACCATGTAAATGGTACTAATTATAGTGGATCTGCATCACTTGGTTTCCATGAATTGTCAAAAGAAAGTCAAGCAGAGGCTAAAGCTAAATTGCTTGAATTTGGTATGGGTGCAATAAAAGATCGCGGTGGTGTGACAAAGCAAGAATTATATGACAAATGCTGCGAATTAATGATATATTATAATAGAAGAGACAGTATAGATGCTGCAATTGACAATTATATAACAACTAATCACTATAGTCGTTTTGCGGGTGTATATAATACAACAACTGGTGAATCTGTTCAAAATGTGTGCAAACTATACTTGAGCAAACTTGCTACAATAATGAAAAGCTATGTTCTTGGTGATAGTTTAACACAACAACAACAAGGTTGGCTTAGCGAGTTAAAGCAAAGTTTTGGTTTAACTCAAGATGATATAGATTTAGATAAATACGATTCTTCTTTTGTTCAAAAATTAAAAGCAGCAGGAGAAAAAATAATAGATAAGTATGCCGATGCATGCAAGAAAATATGGCAGGATGCTGCTAATGCAGGTTCTGGTATAGGTCTTTCAGAATCTATAACTGCTCCCGGATGTAGTGGTAGTTATGCTATTAATTGGGTAAATGATAAAGGTGGATTAGATACTTATGATAACAATAATTATCTGGGCGGTATCATGTACGTTGACAATTATGCCGGAAAAACAACAGGCGGGTTTGTAATGACAGCTGGTTATGAAGATATAGTCCACAACTTTGTTTCTAATCCTACTTATTTCTTTGATGTCTATAGTGCTGGTGATTCCACCTGGGGTGCCGGTCCGATGTTCGAAACTAAATTGATGGATATGTTAGGACTTGATACTGGCATGGGCATGAACGGATACCCTGACTGTGACTCTATAAGTGTTGTAAGGGGTAATCAAGTATCATGCTTATATAATATTGGTAACTGGAATAAAGATGAAAATGGCGAATGGGTACAAAGAACCGGTAAAAACGGAGATTCCAAACAACATTATTATCAACCGTTGTATGACGAAACAGGACACAGAGTATTTACTCTGGTAGCTGATGACAAACATAATTATGGAAGTTCAGTGGATGCAGGTGCTAATGGACCTATAGAAGCTGAAATTGATTGGGATAAATATGACGTAATAGAGGCTCATTTCGGTAACTTCTATCTTGTAGTTGATAAACCTAAACCGGGTGAAAAGCCATTTACTGCAGATGATATAGAGTATGATAGTGATGGACACTTAATTTGGAATAAAAAAATCCATCAAGTAGTCGGAGCTGTATATCAAGACGTAACAAGTCAGGTTGAAAATCTTGCTATTACTTATGATTATTCACAAAACAGTAACGGAAATAATCTGTATACATATGGTCAATTATTCGGACATATGTATGATTTAAGCGATACACCTGTCATTCCTATGAATCTTGAAGATGCTCTGAATAAAGCGTTCTTTAGATACAAAAAGATTCAGCAAGGTGATATTGCAGGTAATGGTATGGGTAATGATTTTTATGTAGAAAGAGCATACCTAAAAGCATTTGATACTGATGGTTATTCCGGAAAGCGTGGTGAAACTGATGAAAGTAAAATGTACGGTGATTACGTATATAATATAGATGGTTCTCATCAAATCGAATATCTGCAATTCAATAAAGTTAAAATGTATGATGAAACAGGAAAAGAAGTAAGGATAACTTATCCGGATGGAACATCCGAACCTGTATACCGTTACATTCCAAAAGTAGATGATAAAGGCCAATTTGTATTCGGTGATGACCCAACTATGGCAAATGAAGCTATAGAATCATATATTAAATTCTTTAATAATACTGTTCATCATTACGAAGATGCAGACGGAAATATAGTACATCCAACGTATGAGTCTGGCTATGCTGAACTTAATCAGCCAGGTGTCCACCCTATTACATATGAAGAGTATTATAAACAATACAAATTATTGGGACAGGTATGTCAATGGAATCCTGATAATCCGGAATACAGGCATGATGTAAAACAGCCTGGAACCGTACCATTGCCGGATGGTGACGGACCGAATGCAGGCAGAGAACTAGTCGGTATAAAATGTAATTGGACCGGTGATCCATTGATTAAAGACGGATGTTATGTACCTGTATTTGCTGATGAATTGGTAACAGGTATGTATGTTCGAAGCGTAGATATGAGCCAAGTAGATGTAAATGCAATAGCAGCAGGTAATTATGAATCGCTGAAACCTTTGCCGATTGGGTTAGATGGTGCTCAGGTTGCAAAAGCATAACAAAATGCAGCGAAGATTGCAAAAATGTTTCTGAGAAAGATTTCACAGAAGCTTATGCTAAAAAATTAATACCTATATTTGAATGGATTAAAGAAAACGGCGATTACTCAATAAAAGAATAAATAATAAAACCCTAAATTCCAGTAATTTAGGGTTTTATTTTTAACAATTTATATTTGCACAGAATCTGCCTAAACACTAACTTTCATCGTATTAGCAATAATTTCATTAAAGCTATCAGCCTTTAAGCTTGCACCACCTACTAAAGCACCGTCAATGTCTGATTGAGACATTTGTTCTTCAATAGTTGATGGTTTAACAGAACCGCCATAAAGAATTCTGATTGAATCAGCAGCAGATGAACCTGCAACTTCTGAAACAACATTTCTAATCATCTTGATAACTCTGTTAGCTTCAGCGCTGTCGCAAGTTTTACCTGTTCCGATTGCCCAAATTGGTTCGTAAGCGATAACTGATTTTGCAACATCTTCAGAAGAGATTCCTGCAAGTGCTGCTCTGATTTGAGAAGCGATATGAACATCAGTTGAACCAGCTTCTCTTTGTTCTAATGTTTCACCGCAGCAGATAATAGGAATTAAACCACCTGCTAAGATAGCTTTAGCTTTTTTGTTAATCATTTCGTCTGTTTCAGAGAAATATTGTCTTCTTTCACTGTGACCGATGATTACATAATCACATCCTGCGTCTTTAAGCATTTCTACAGAAATTTCACCAGTATAAGCACCAGAATTTTCCCAGTGACAGTTTTGACCAGCAACTGAAAGCTTGTTACCACCACAACCGCAATCACATGCAATTGAGTGAACTTGGTTAATAGAAGTAAACACAGGTGCGATTATAACTGTTGGTAATTGAACAGCTGAATAATTTTTTAAATATGAACTGATTCCATCAAACAAAGCTTTTGCATCAGATTGAAGTAAGTTCATTTTCCAGTTTCCAGCAATAATAGGTTTTCTTGACATAATTTCTCTCCTTTACAAATTTACTATATCTACACTCGAATTGTAGAATAAACAGGGGAAATTGTAAATATATCGGAGTAATCTCGGATAATTACGGTGATAAAAAATTTATTTTGAATATTAATAGGTTCTACCATTATTATTTGAATCTTCGCATATTTTTCATCATTTGGTGCATAGAAAGCTTCCCGCCCATATCAGAACCCATTTTCCCCATTAATTTTCCCATGTTCTTTTTAACATCAGAAAAACCTTTCATCATCGTTCGCATTTGCTCAAATTGATTTAGATAAACATTCAAATCGTGTAGTGGAATACCAGAACCCTGCGCAATTCTTTTTTTACGAGAACTGTTCATAAGTGCCGGATGTTCTCTTTCTTCCGGAGTCATACTTTGAATAAATACTTCTATTCGTTTTAATTGTTTTTCTCCTTCATGAGAAATTTTTTGTCTGTCATCTTTAGATAATCCTAATCCTGGAAGCATACCGAGTATATTGTCCATAGAACCGAACATTTTCATTTGTTTTTGCATTTTTAAAAAATCATTGAACGAAAATTCCGCTTTAGACATCTTTTCTTCCATTTCTCTTGCGGATTTTTCATCAAAAACTTCCTGCGCTCTTTCAACAAGAGAAACGATATCGCCCATTCCGAGAATTCTTGTTGCCATTCTCTCGGGGTAAAAATCTTCTAAGGCATTGAGTTTTTCTCCCGTTCCGGTTAATTTTATAGGCTTTTGAGTGCAGTACACTACACTTAATGCAGCACCGCCTCTGGAATCACCATCAAGCTTTGTTAGTACAAGACCTGTTATTCCAAGTTGTGCATCAAAATTTTCTGCTACATTTACCGCTTCTTGACCTGTCATTGAATCTATTACAAGCAATTTTTCAGCAGGGTGAAACACTCTGTCTATCAATAAGAGCTCGGCCATCATAGAAGTATCTATTTGCAAACGTCCGGCAGTATCAAGGATAAGTGTATTGAAACCATTTTCTTTTGCATAATTTATAGCATTATTTATAATAGCTTGAACATCTTTTGAATCTTCAGAATATACACTTACTCCTATTTGTTCGCCCAAAGTTTTTAATTGCACAATAGCAGCCGGACGATATACATCACAAGCAACAAGCAGAGGATTTCTGCCATCTTTTTTAAGTTTGACTGCAAGTTTAGCGGAAGATGTGGTTTTACCACTGCCTTGAAGCCCAAGCATCATAATCAAACTCGGATGACCGGAAAAATCAAGCGGGCAAACATCTTTTCCCAATAATTCAATCAGCTCATCATGAACTATTTTCACAAGTTGCTGCGACGGATTAACACCAGCTAAAACATTTTCCCCTTCAGCTTTATCTTTTATGTTGGAAATAAAGGCTTTTACTACTCTCAAATTAACATCTGCTTCAAGAAGAGCTCGTCTTATCTCTCGCAAAGCATCTTGCATATTATCTTGAGAAAGCTCACTTTGCCCTGCTGTACGTCTTATAATATCTTGTAATTTATCAGATAGTGAATCAAACATTTTATATCCCTTTTTTATAAGAATATCATAAAAATAGCAGCAAAGAATAATTATTACAATCTTTGCATTTAACTGTTTAAAAAAAGACTCATTTAATTATTTATTTTAAAAATCATTTTTAATTCTCAAATGTTTAAATTATAATATAAGAGTAAGGAGTAAATTATGGAAAAAATAAATGTAAAAGTTTGCATGGGCACAACCTGTTTTGTTATGGGTGGAGCCAACTTACAAGAATTAAATGATATTATACCAAGAAAATACGGAGATAAGGTTGAAGTTAATGCAAGTCCGTGTTTGAACTTATGCTCTATTAATTGGGAATATTCAAAAGCTCCTTATGTAAAAGTCGACGATGAAATTATTACGGAAGCGACTGTTGAAAAGGTTTTAGAAACGATAGAAAATAAATTGGGTAATAATTAAAATGAACAATGCAGGTCAAGCAATACACTTAAAAAAAGAAATATTAGTCAGAATTATAAAAGCATTTTTATCAGATAATTTTGAAGAACAAGCGCGTCTCATACCTTATGCTATGCGTCCAAAAGGTATGGAAGTTCCATACCGATGCTGTGTTTACAAAGAAAGAGCTATTATAAAAGACCGAACTATAGCTGGTCTGGGATTTCCGATTGAAGAAGATGATGAAACTGTTTCACTGGCAACTTATGCTAAAAAAGCTACAGAGAGAAAAGAGATAAGTGATAAGAATTTAACTGTTTTACAAGCAGCATGTCAAGGTTGTAAGACTAACAGAATATACGTAACAGATTTATGTCAAGGTTGTATTGCTCGTCCGTGCCTTTCTTCATGCAAATTTGGTGCCGTATCTATTATTAACGGTCGTTCAGTAATTGATGATTCAAAATGTAAAAAATGTCAAATGTGCGTTCAAGCTTGCCCGTATAATGCAATTGTTAAAATCACCGTTCCTTGTGAAGATGCTTGCCCTGTAGGAGCTATAAAAAAAGATGAAACAGGATTTGCAAGTATTGATTTTGAAAAATGCATAAGCTGTGGAAAATGTATTTCTGCCTGTCCGTTTGGTGCGGTACATGAAAGAAGTCAAATAATAGATATTTTAAAAGCTATAAAATCCGGGAAAAAAGTTATTGCAATGGTTGCTCCATCTATTGCAGGACAATTTCCAGGAAGTATTTATCAGCTAAAAACTGCTATTAAGAAAGCAGGATTTTATGATGTTTATGAAGTTGCTCAAGGAGCTGATATAACTGCACAAACAGAAGCTAAAGAATTTAGTGAAAGAATGCACTTAGCAAATGAAAAAGCAACAGAATGGCTTAATGAATGGGTTAATGAAGGTGGTTATGGTGAAAAACCGGAAACACAAGAAGATGATAATGTTCAGCATTTTATGACAACTTCTTGTTGTGCAGGATACAATCAATTAATTAAAAAGCACATGCCGGAAATTAAGCCGTTTGTATCTGATACAAAGACTCCTATGTATTATACAGCAGAAATTGTTAAACAGGCTTATCCTGATTCAGTAACAGTTTTTGTAAGTCCTTGTGTAGCAAAACGCGCAGAGGGTTATGAAAATCCAAACGTTGATTATATTATGAATTTTGAAGAACTAGGAGCATTATTTGTAGCAAAGAAAATAGAGATTCTGGAATGTGAAGAAACCCCTTACGTAAAAGAAAGCTCTAAGCAAGGTAGAAACTTCGGTTTTTCAGGTGGTGTGGCAGAGTCCGTAAAAGCATCACTTAAGAATGAAAATTCTGTAAAACCTTGTATAATTAACGGATTAAATAAAGAAAGCATAAGACAATTAAGAAAGTATGCTAAATCCGGAGAGTGTGACAGCGGATGTAATCTAATTGAAGTTATGTGCTGTGAGGGCGGATGTATTGGCGGTAATGCAACTATGAATAACCCAAAAACAGCAAAAAAACTTATTAATGAACTCAGCGAAAAAAGCCAAGATATAGAAAAGGTATAGCAATAATCGCAGGACAAAAAGAAATTAGTTTTTTACTAGCATGGCTCAAATACAGTTAAATTATACTTTCACCGTCTAAATTTGCGTAATTTGTTATTTCATATCCCAAACGTTCAATCTTTTCTTTTAATTTTTGGTTTTGAGTAATTCTATATTCCGTAAAATGATTATCAATTGTGCCATCTTCGTATCTGCAAGGATGAATAAGCGCCTCTGCCGTAATCTGCGTTTTGTTTTTGATTGCGGATAATCCACAAGAAACAGTAAGTGAACTCATCATAGATGTATAACCAACACCTATTAAATAATCATTAGTATTTAGTTTATAACTTTTTGCTGTATTCTTATTTATTAATGTGAAAGAATTTAATAAAGCTATTTTAATAAGATTCACAGGATATTTTTTATTTAAATGCATAAATATATCCGGAACCATATAAAAATGTTCAAATTGAGTTCTGATTTGATTTATGCCGTATTCTCTTGCTAATGCACATACAAGTTCAAATATAGGCGGAATTGCGTGTGTGTGAACGTGTGAATCTATATGTGTGACTTTTCTGCCTTGTGCATTTAAATCTGTTATACATTTTTCTATTTGCGCACGAAATTCCTTTTCCAATTCCTGCAAAAATTCTTTCTTTTTATAACAATAAGCTTTTAATATTAACTGTCCGTAAGAATTATTAAATACTCCATTTTGGTCAACAAGTTCAAATTGTTCAGGAATCAATGCTTTTCCTTCAATAATATTAAGATGAACTCCCACTCCTAATTCAGGACTCGACGGAATTACAGTTTGAACTGCCTGCTCATAAGCATCTCCATTTGCAACAAGACTTGTGCTTTTTAGTATTCCTGCTTGAGCTCCCTCAAAAACAGCAGTATTAAAAGCTTCACTCATTCCAAAATCATCTGCATTTAAAATAAACCGTTTTTCTTTCATTTGCAATTCCTATGCATTAGGACTTTCGTATGGAATACCCATGCCTTTAAGCGCATTAATAAATCTTTCTGCACAAGCATATTGAACCTCAGGAGGAACAACACGTAAAATTTCTACGGTTTTTGAGATAACAGGATCTTTATCATACCATCTTGCTCCGTTAACCGGTTTAACAAGGTCATAAAATCTATCTAAAGCCTCTTTAGAAACTTTTTCTTCAAGTTTATCCAAAAAAACTACTGCATGTTCCCTTAGTTCATCTTGGTAGTTTTTTAAGAGTTCTATAACTTCTAACAATTTAGGGTCGTGGTCATACCATCTTTTATATGCAGCCATACTCTATAATATCCCCCTTATATTTATTATGCTTTGATTAGATGCCGTTTCATTTTCTACATCATCAAATCTGACAATTTTTGCACCTAAACCTGATAACTTACCCTCAAAATCCTCATACCCTCTGTCGATATGATGAAGTTTTTCTACTATTGTCTCTCCGTCTGCCATTAGTCCTGCAATAACAAGTGCTGCACCTGCTCTTAAATCACTGGCAGCAACCGTTGCACCGGTAAGATTTTTTACACCTTTTACAATAGCATGATTTCTGTCTTGATGAATATCGGCGCCCATTCTTCTTAGGTCAGGAACTTGCATAAATCTGTTTTCATATAAGCTTTCAGTAATAATCCCGACTCCGTTTGCGGTTGTTAAAAGAGTCATCGCAATCGCTTGTAAATCAGTAGGAAAACCGGGATAAGGCTGAGTTACAAAGTTAATAGAGTTAAGCCGATTTCTACAACTTACTTCTATTGTTGTCGGTTCAACAAGTTTAATACTTGCTCCCATTTTTACCAATTTATCATTAAAAAATGTAAGATGAGCGGGATAAACATTTTTAATAATGGCTTTTCCTCTTGTTCCAACAACTGCTGCCATAAACGAACCGGCTTCAATTCTGTCCGGAATTACAGTATATTCTATTGGATGCAAGCTATCTTGTTTAACTCCGTTTATAACAATTTCGGATGTTCCAGCTCCTGATATATCAGCACCAAGAGTATTCAAAAAGTTTGCCAAATCAACAATTTCAGGTTCTTGAGCAGCATTTTGAATTCTTGTAGAACCTTCTGCCGTAACGGATGCAAGCATCAAATTTTCAGTTGCTCCAACTGATGGAATATCAAGATAGATATCTGTTCCAACCAGCTTTTGGGCTTTTGCGTGTACATAACCATTTTCTATTTTTATTTTTGCGCCGAGAGCTTCAAGTCCTTTAATATGGAAATCTACTCTTCTTTCTCCGATTGCGCATCCTCCAGGAAGAGCAACAATAGCCTCGTTACAACGAGACATTAAAGCTCCGAGAATTATAAATGATGCTCTCATTTTACTTACGAGTTCGTACCTTGCAGTTATAGATGTTATATCAGAGGCATCAACAATAACTGATTTCTCAATCCGGTCATAAACACATTTTGCACCTAAATCCGCTAACACATTCAGCATAATTTCCACATCTGTTAAGCGCGGAACATTATATATTTTAGTAGAACCTTTAACTAAAATAGTAGCAGCAAGAAGTTTTAAAACAGCATTTTTGGCTCCGCCGATTGAAACTTCACCTTTCAATGTTTCACCGCCTATAATCTTAAACTTCTCAGCCAAATTCTCCTCCGATTCTATATCAATAATACTATTAATTATGATATATGTAAAGAGGTATGAGAATGCAAAAAAACTCAAAATTTTGCTGGAATAAGTTGCAGCGTAAATCCAGCTCCCGCTTGTTCTACATTAAGCGGAGACACTTGGCTTATCTTAGTAGAGTTAATATTTACCCATTTTTTGGCTTTCTCCGCACAATTACGCGCAACAATATATGTGACTAACGATTCTTGATTGCTTTAGAACATATCTTTTATTGTGTCAACAACTGCATTGGTAATGCCTTCTATACTTGTGTCATCATCTTCTTCGGTTTAAGTATCATTAGTTGCTGTTTGAATACCAAGCACTTCTTTATTTATGCTATTTTCCAACTCAAACATTATTTGAATCAGTATAGCTTGAACGGATACAAAAGCACCATAGTATGTATCTCTGTTACCTCCATTTCCGTATCCATATACTGTTCTGTCTTCATCTCCGTTAATTTCGATACCATCTTGTAATTTCTTAAATGCAACTTCTTCTGCGGAATTGAATAACTCAACAATTTTTTCTATTTCTAAATAGTTCTTATATTTATCTAAATATAATTTAAGAAGGTTATCAATTGCCTCATTAGCTTTGTTATCATCGTTTTCTACACCGGAACACAGATGTTCTATTTTATAATTTTTGTCTTCATATGTATATGAAGCTTGATTAGATGTTTTTACACTTACCATATCATCACTACCATTAGTGCTGCCATAAGTATAATCAACTGACTTCCCTATGTTTTCGGTTGTTTTACCACTCAATACACTTTGTTCATGATATTTTGTTATATATTCATATGCTTTATTGTTCTTTGCAGCTTGCTGCATTAATTCTACAAATTTAGCATTTACATCTTTGATAATATCTTTTGCTGATTTTGTATTTTTTAATTCCTCCATTTGTTCTGCTAAAACTGTTTGCAAAGCAATATTATATAGGTTTTTCTTGGCTTGTTCATTTTTTCCAAATAATACATCAAGCTCTTTTTTATAGACATCAAATAAACTCTCTGCCAACTTTCCATCTTTAGAGCCAAAGATTTTATTTGCAGTAGTATCTGTCTGAGCAGCAAAGACATCTTGATTTCTGTCTACAAATACTATATCGCCATTTTTGTCTATTTTAAATTGTAATGTTACATTAGTGTTACTATAAGCATTCATTTTGCCTAAGACACTATCTTCTTGAGATTGAATTTTAGTCTCTAATTCTAAATTCATAGCTGCTTTTAATTTGTCAAGTGTAGTAATAGAGCCATTTTCGCTTACATATGTACTATATTCTTCATCTAATTTCGAGATATTTAATTTATATTTACCGTCACTTGTTTTGGTAATATATCCTGCTTTTTCCAAAGTTGCCACATCAAGACCATATTGTTTAAACTCAGTCTCACTATATGATTGGTTATTTGGATTATTATTTTTATCATTTACATAAGCTTTCAATTCTTTTGCAAATTGGTCTAATACGTCTTTTGTTTTAAATGTATATGAATTTTCGCCTTTTGTTATCAATTTCTTTGTATTTGTAGCATCGTCGGTAATAAGTTTACCAACAAGCTCCGATATAATATCATTAAGTTCTTCATCAGAGATTTTAACTTTATTAAATTGGTTTTCTACATAAGTTCTTATACTATCTTTAGCTTTATTAACAAGTTCTTTAATTTTCTTTTCCAAAGCATCTTTAACATCACCTAAAACATTGAAATCAGATACTGTTTCATTTGTTTTATATCCTTCTACTTTTGAAAAATCAATAGCAGAAGTTCCTGTTGTATTAGATTCTCCATTCTTGATTTTGTTTAATAATGATTTTACAAAACCTTTTAAAATATCTTCTTTTGTTATACTTTCTGAGAAGTTTGTACTATTGTATTTGTTTAGATAGTCAGCAATTGCCTTTTCATATCCGTTTTCCCAGTCAAATATATTTTTATAATCATCTAATTTTTCAATTTCATTTTTTATGTTTTCTTTTAAACCCTTTAAGAAACTGTTTGCATTTGATTTTAAAGAACCTACATCTTTGTATGTTTCATCCAAGTTAAGATTTGTTTTTAAAGTATTAACTATCGTGTCTCTGGTTTTTCTTAATTCTTGTCTGTCAGCTTTCTGGTCTTCGTTTAAAATAACCTCTAGTTTTTCCAGTAATTTATCAATAATAACAGAAATTTTAACGTCATATCTGTTTTCTTCATTCTGCTTAATAACAGCTCCAAGCTCGGTTTGAATTGTTCCTAGTTCATTTTGCAGTTTTTTGTATATTTCATCAAATTCTGATTCATCTTTATTGTATGGAGCATTTTGAAGCATTTCTTTAAGTTTCTCTTTAATACCCAAATCTTCTAAAATGCCTTTAATTTTATCATCTAAATTTGGAACATTTGCCGAAGATGTATAAAGATCCAGAGCTTTGATTGCAGCTTTTAAATCTTTGAATCCTTCACTTTCAATAAAGCCATAGTCCTCAAGATCTTCTACTTCGTCTGAAGAGAATTTTTTGTTTACGGTAAATGTTTTGTTATTATTGTCTTTTACCGTAATAGTATACTCATTACTGTTTGAACCTGTTACATCTACAGCAAATCCTGCAGCTTTTAATTTATTAAGAATATTGCTAGTTTCGTTAATATTTTTTGCTACGTTGTCTGAATCCGTTAATTCTTTCAATTGCTTATATACATTTAATTTTTTATCATCATCAACATTTTCAATAATATCTTTCATTCCTTTGTATTTATTATCAGAAGAAGTATTCAAGTAGACATCATAAATCATTTGATTTTCTTCTGTTGCAGGAAGTGATTTGCTTGCACGAATTCCGTCAACTGTTACTATGAATTTATTATCTATATATTCGACATGAATTTTGCCATAATTTAGATTGTTTTTGTCTTGAGCTATTTTCCAAACATCTTCCAACGAATTTATTGATGGAAGTTTGTTTGCTTCACTTCGTGCATCTTTTATAATTGCAGCTTTAATTTCTTCGGGAGTAGAGTTCTCGGTTAATTTAAGAGCCTCTGCTACACTTGGATTCAAAGTATAGCATAATGTAGTTTCTGTACCGTCTTTATCCGTACAACTAACCGTAACATCAAAATATGAACTTACATCAACTCCGGTTGAGGTTAATGCTGCATTAATGCTATCAATTTCTGTCTTTGAATAAGTAACAATGTCATTTGCTTTTTCATTGTTTACTTTTTCTTTTTCTATGCCTGAAACAGTATATTCATTCCCGTTATAATTGAATGTAAAGTTGTAGTATGCTCCGTCATTTCCATCATTTAATTTTATATCATTTTGATCAACACCAAATCTATTATTTAACAGATTGTTAAACTGTGTACTGTTAATATTACCGGTAGCAAATCCTCTTAGCAAATCTTCAATATTTTCTACAATAACGCCGTCTTTAATAAAGTTGCGTAATATTTCAGAATTTTGTGCAGCTTTGAACTGATCAGAATTTAAAAATTTAGGACTTTCTCCATCTGGATATGTTTTGCCATTATATTGGATTTGAACTTCAAACTTATTTTTTGAACTATCTTTAATTATTGAAACCGTTACTCCCGCAATTTCTGCAAGCTCTTCCAACTTTTTAATATTGTTCAATGCGTTGTTTATTTCGTTCTCTGACACATCCCTATAACTTTGTATTGTTTTAACCAGTTTTTCTAAGGTTATACCGGCTTTGACATCTTCATCACTAAAACCAAATTTTGTTTTTGCATCATCATTTAATATATATCCTATGACTTTATCTCCATTCCAAGCTACAGGAATAAAATATTCTTCTATCTGCTCATTAGTTAAACCTTTTAAATCATCGGCTAATGCCGCAACATTATCATTGGCGGTTCCATTTTTAACAGATTCTACCGCAATACCGTTTATTGTATATGTTTGCCCATCAACTGTAAATTCAAAATCGTATATACCATTTTTTCCGGCATTAGTTTTAATAAACTTACCATTTAGAGTTTCTTGTATAGCACTATTAAATTCCGAAGCAGTTAAATTGCCCTTTATAAATTCTCGAATTATGTCATTTACACCTTTATGTCCACTTCCTCCGGCGTTGCCACCATTATCATCTATAGATGGAGTGAATGGATTTGACGGTTTATAGTTTGTAACAGCATCCATTACTTGAGATATGTTCATACCATCTTTAAGAGCATCACCCAACTTTTCTCTCCATTCGTCTTTTAGAACATATCCCATGACACCTTTTTCTTTGTCATCACCTTGCCAAGCTGCAATGTCAAAATATTTATTAATGTCTTCCGGCGAAATGTCTGCTAGTTCCATTTTAGTAAATCCGAATATATCATTATCATTGCCATTTCTTACCTTTTCTTTACTAATGCCTGAAACGTGGTAAGTAACTCCATCAACAGTGAATGCAAAATTGTAATTTGTAGAATCATTATTTGTTGCAACTTCTTTAACACCTAAGTCTGCTAATTGTTTATTAAATTCTATATTGGTAGTACTACCTTTAATAAAATTTTCTATCATTTTCTCAATTTTAGCCGCTTTATCACAATCTGTCGGTGTGTTATCTAAATCACCTGTTGTTATATCGGCAATTTTTCCCATAGCTTTTTTCAAATCTTCCAATGTTGTGATTGGACCATTTTCTTTTTCCCATTCAGCAAAATCTTTACTTACGATATCTCTGTTTATTGAAAATTCTCCAGTTTCAACATCATAAGCTAAATATCTGGTATATGGTTCCTGTGTAGAATTAATGCCTGCATTGCTTACATCATCAGAACTATAAGTCGGAAGTTCTGTTTCTATAACAACTGTTGCTGTGTATGTTTTTCCGTTATTATCAGTATAACTAACCGTAACTTTTCCGTCTGCGGGTTCAGATGTTGTTAAGCTGAGACCTTGTGCGTTTATAAAATGTTCTAAATCATTAGTTGAATCAAAGGTTTGGGCATTAACTTGCGTATCCATATAATTATCAACTAATTTTTCTTCCGGAATCTGGTTTGCAGTAATTGAATATTTTTTTCCGTCCTTATCCGTAAAAATAATTCTTTTACATCCGCAAGGTTTTGTTTTTACAGTATAAGCAATGCCGTTTTCACCTAATAGATTTATTAAGTTTTCATAATCTTCATATGTAATATTTTTGTCTTGAGAAAGGAATTCTGATAAACAGTCCTTTAATTTTGTTTCAGGGGTATTATCTTGAGATGGTGCCGATATTCCGCATTGAGATTGTAATCCGTTTATAAGTTCAGTTAATGCGCTTTTTGCATCGTCTGCGTTTGCTACTTTGTGAAACAATTGATTAATAGCAGATATAGCTGCGTTTTTGTCTTTAGCATTATTAACAATTTGCGTTATCAAATTTTTTATTTGTTCTAAAACTTGATTTCTTTCTTCTTCATTTTCTGCACCTATTTTTTCCATTGCAGCTTTATAGTTACGTTCAAAACAGCAGTTATTTACACTACCGTTTGAACCAATAATCTCTTTAAGGGCATCTTTTTCGGCTCTGGATAACTCTGTAACATTTTCTTTCTTAGAAATTTTCGCTAATAAATCTGAAAGTGTACTTAAATTGATACCGTTTACCATTTTTTATTTCTCCTGTTTTTATTGTTTTACAAAATCATAACTTATCATCTCCTGAGGAGAATCAAAGCTAATTCTAACTTGATTGTGTGTGTTTATAATAACGCATTTTGCATTGCCAATATACAATGTTGTTCTATCCAATTTAACCGGTATTGTTTTTTGCAAAAGGTCTTGTGCTTCTTCATAGCTTGTTACAGTCTTAAATGCATCAAGTTTTTTTCTGAAGCTGACTAATTTTGAACTTGTTTGTTCTTTATTGTCAACTTTTACAAATGGCATATCCATTGAGTTAATCATATTTGGATTAAATTTTATATACTGAAAACAAGGTCTTGGTGTATTTTCTCGTTCCATTATATTTTCCTTTTTAAACTTTTATTTATACGAACTAATATATATATCGGCAAATTTTTATAAAACTTTAACAAAATAGATAAAATTGTTACAAAAATTAACAATTATAGAGTGTGCGGAAAAAGTCGAAAAAGGGGTAAATATAACTCCACAAAGCTAAGCCAAGTGTCTCCGCTTAATGTAAAACAATTTTTC
>CAJOOM010000043.1 GCA_905236775.1 Candidatus Gastranaerophilales bacterium | reverse complement strand
TTTGCCATCCTTTGGATCTCTAAATTCTACCCCTTCTTCAGTTATTTTCCTCAAATGTGCTAGTGAAAACACTTGAAAACCACCCGAATCAGTTAATACAGGTTTTTTCCAATTCATCCAACCATGAATTCCACCAAACTTTTCTATCAATTTATGTCCAGCTCTTAAGAACAAATGATAAGAGTTCCCCAAAATTATCTGTGCACCGGTATCATATAAATTGTTATTTGTAAGCATCTTGACTGTGGAATTTGTACCTACAGGCATAAATATAGGCGTTTCAATATCCCCATGCGGAGTATGCAAAAGACCTGCTCTTGCACCTGTATTTTTATCCTCATGAATCAACTTATAACTAAAATTATCAAATACTGACATATTTAATCTCCTCTATGTCAATTTTAACAAAAAACTTGAACATTTTATTTATAAATTGTAAACATTTGTAACAATTATAGTAAAAAGATTAAAGTTTTCAAAAAAAATGCCGATATACATGGTACAAGCAAAGGGACAAGAAAATGTCAGAGTCGTTTAATAATTCATCAGGATTTAATTTGTCAGAGGTACTTAAGAACCAATACGAGTACCTTAAGAGAAGCTATACTGCTAACGAAAACGGCGAACAAGCAATGCTTAACCGTGAGCTTGAGAATGCTCAAAAGGCAATTGAAGGTGAAGGTTTTTTAGGACTGACATTAAAACAAAAAATTGATGAAATGATGCCTTCAGAACTTATGCGTGAAGAGTTCTTAAAGGTTACGATAGATACTTTAAGTGCCGCTGTTCAGCCATTTATGGATTATTTAGAGAAAAATGAACTCGCTTTTGATCCGGATAAGTATCAAGAAACATTGAATCCTTACGCAAAACAATTATTCTATGCTCATAGAGCATTAGAAGCTGAATCTCAAAAGAACGCAAGCGGTCAAAAATTCAGCGCTTCGTTCTAACTAAAAAAGATTTCCACTCATTGTTACTTTTTAAATATAGACACCATATCAAATGGTGTCCTTTTTTGTATTACCAGATTATTAACACTCTAAATAGATGATTTTTCTTTACATTTTTTAGTGAAAATTGTAAAATATAAAGGTTAACATTGTACAAAAGAGAGGATTATATATGAAATTTCACATGCAAATACTGATTGCACTCGGACTTGGTCTAAAACGGAATTGGCATATCTTTGCCGGCTTAGTTTTTGGTATACTCGTAGGAATTTGGATGCATCATCACCCGCATGATATTTTGATGAATACTTTAACATTTGTTGGTCAAGTATTTATCAGACTAATCCAAATGGTAGTAATACCACTTGTTATATCGGCTATAGTAATTGGTATAACAAGTGTCGGAGATTCCAATCAAATCGGGAAACTGGGTACTAAAATGATTTTATACTACGGCATAATTACTTTAGCTGCAGTTTCAATAGGTGCAGGATTAGCGCTTACCATGAATCCGGGATTAGGAGCCTCTCATTACATAAATGCTGATATAGCCGGAGATATTCAAGCTCACGTCGCATCTACAATAGAAACACAAAGAGGTAATTTGCTTAACATCATTTTAGGATTCATTCCAAAAAATCCTTTATCATCAATAGCAAGCGGAGATATGGTTCCAATTATTGTATTTGCCTTAATGTTCTCTATTGCTCTTGCAAAAGTCGGAGAAATAAACAGACCTTTTGTAAGCTTTTTTGAATCGGTATTTGCAGCAACAATGAAGATTACGGATTGGATTATGAGTTTTGCAGCTCCCGGTGTATTTGCCCTGACGGCAGTTGCAGTTTCTTCTTTTGGTGTTGATATTTTTGCAAGTATTTCTAAGTATTTAGGTGTTCTTATAATTGGTTTTGCAATACAATTATTTGTTGTTTATCCGATATTCTTAAAAATATTTTCAAAAGTTCCTGTTTTAATGCTATATGCAGCCATTGCTGAAGCAATGATGGTTGCTTTTGGAACAGCAAGTTCATCGGCAACCTTGCCGCTAACAATCGCTTGTTGTGAAAAACGAGGTATTTCTCATAAGATTTCAAGCTTTGTTTTACCACTTGGAGCAACACTTAACATGGACGGAACTGCAATGCTGCAAACCGTTGCTGTTATATTCCTTGCTCAAGCATACGGAGTCGCATTAACACCGTTCTTAATTGTTCAAATAGCACTTCTTGCAATAGTTGCATCTTCTACTTGTGCAGGAATCCCAGGTGCAGGCTTAATTACTATAGCACTTGTACTTAACGGAATGGGATTAAGTCCTGAACAATTAGTAGCCGGATTTGCATTCTTATTTACAATAGAAAGAATAACAGATATGATGAGAACACTATTAAATGTTACATCAGATGCTGTTGTTTGTGCAGCAATTGCTGATAATGAGAATGAAATTAATTATGATTTACTAAACAATCCAGAAGAATACGGAGACATAATTAATTAATATATTAATAATAAAAAAGCCACCTGTTTCAAAATAAACAGGTGGCTTTTTTTATTGCAATAATTAAGAATCAGCATTTTCTACGGTAGTATTACCGATTTCATTTCCGGCAACCATTAATGCGAACGGAACTAACTTTTGAACATAGTCAGTAATCTTTGATTTACTAACTTGTCTTGCCGTTACACAAAAATCGTCAAGGTGAGCAGAAAAATCACTTGCTTGAACTGGTCTGCCTTTACCCTGATGGAAAATAAATTCATTTATCTTATTTGCAACTATATTTGCTAAAAATACTCCGCCAAATAACCCTGAAAGAGCAAATACTCCTTTTGGAAGTTTTGTTCTATAAGTTTGTAATTTTTCCGGTCTATTTTTATCCCAATATTTATTCCCTATTTTTTCACCTAATTTACCTAAGTGAACAGTTGTTAAAATCGGCAATGAGATATTTGTTATTTGAAGCAATGCCTCTCTTTTTTTAGCTTTTCTGTTTTCTCTATCTTTATCAATCAAATATCCGCCCGCTAAACCGCCTAAACAAGAACCTGCACCTATTGTAATAACGGGACCATCATCAAAATCTATTTTTTTCCAATATGATTTATTTATATTCCTAAACATTCTTTTAGGATTAAGTGAAAAACCCTTATATTTTGCATGACAAGCCATACCGGTAAAAACTCCTAACGCGGTAGTACCGGCAACAATAGCTTTCTTTTTGTTGTCATAAGGACTATCTGACCAGGGGTTATTATGACCAAATGATATATTTTGTTTTATTGGAATTATGTTCATACAAGCCGACTCCTACATGAATAAAACACGTAAAGAGTAAAAATTGCGCATTTATTACAAAATCTTAACATATAGGGGAGTTAAATTTTGAAATTTCTTCAAAATATCTTTCTAATGCTTTATAGCCGTTATAAAGTTCATTTGTAACAGTTGCATATCTGCTTGCAATAATATACTTCAATTCCTTACATCTAATTTGCAATAATCTGTCTGCATCTTTTCTTAAAAGCTCATTTGTTGAAGTTGACCACTTCTTTAGATAAGTTAGTTCGTCATTAACTTGTTTTATAGTGGAAAATTCTAAAGTATTAAAATCATATTTTCTTAGAAGCTGCGCTTCCTCATTTGTTATTCGGCTTTGTACAGCTTGGAAACGATAAACTTTCTTTATAATTACATAATTATCAGCAATCCTACGGTGAGAATAAGGTACTGAACTTCTTGCGAGTAATGCCGAAGTCGATAATGCCGTAAAAACATCTTCTTCATTTGATAATGTGCTTTGTATAGGACTAATTGTTTCTATTTTTTTATTAATCATTGAAGCTCAAACTCCCTATCTAATCTCCTACATCTATAATATACAATTCATAAAAATTTGTCACTAAATATGAAATATTTTTTTACAATTGTAGTATGTGGAAAAATTTATAGTATAATCATATTATTAAAGATTACAAGGGAGAATTTTTATGAAATTAACTGTTCTTGGACCGGGTTGTTGGGGATTAACACTTGCGTGGTTAATGAATGATAATTTTGAAGAAATAACTGTTTGGGGTAGAGAATGTGATTTAAATGATGAGTTAATAAATAATAAGCATTGTTCAAAACCGCTTGAAGTTCAACTTGATAAGAAAGTTGAATTTACTTCAGACTTAAAATCGGCAATAAGCGGAGCTGATATAATTCTGTCAGTAGTAGCAACAGGCGGTGTAAGGTCTGTTTGTGAACAGCTCAAACAAGCAGGTATTAACCCGCAAACACCATTAGTAAACGCGTCTAAAGGGTTAGAATTAAATTCTCTTATGAGAATGTCTGAAGTTATAAAAGATGTTCTTCCTAATCAAAAGGTTGTTATTTTATCAGGTCCGACTCTGGCTAAAGAAGTTCTTATGGGCAAACCTACTGCAGCCTCTGTTGCCTGTGAAGATATTGAAACTGCTGAATTTGTTCAAAAATCATTAAATGTGCCAAATCGTTTTAGACTTTATACAAATACAGATGTTATTGGGGTCGAACTCGGAGGAAGCTTGAAGAACGTTATAGCAATAGCATCCGGATTCGCTCACTCAATGAATTTAGGCGATAATTGCATGGGAACTCTTTTAACAAGAGGAATGGCAGAGATTGTAAGGCTTGCAGTAAAATTGGGCGCAAATCCATCTACTATGTATGGTTTATCCGGCATGGGAGATTTAATTGCAACTTGTTCAAGTCCTATGTCAAGAAATTATACAGTTGGTTCTCTTTTAGGACAAGGCAAAAAAATTGATGATATTTTAGCAACACTTGGGTCTGTCGCAGAGGGAGTTAAAACATCTAAAGCTGTTTGTGATTTAGCCAATAAATTAGGTCTGGAAGTTCCTGTATCGAGTGCTATTTATGAGGCAGTATACACAGATATTACTCCGCAAGAAGTTTTATCAAAACTTATGAACAGAAAGCTTAAAAAGGAAGAATGTTATGATAAAATACGCGGTTAAATATTTAAAAAACACTTTTCACCCACTTTCTCAGAATGGCAGCGGCGATATCAAAGAAGATATTGATGGGAAGCTTATTCTTGTACGTACCGAAAAAGGTGAAGAAGTTATGAAAGCTTTTTTGGTAAATAAAAAGATTGGAGAATTGTTTGATAAATCAGATAAAACTCTTGAACCATTTGAATTTTTGCGTATTATGACTCAAGAAGATATGATGATTTACGAAGAAATAAAAAAAGAAGAAGCAACTTCTTTTTTCAAATGTAAAGAGCTTGTGCAAAAACATAATCTTGTTATGAATCTTGTTCAATGCCGTTTAACATTTGACAGAAGAAAAATCTCTTTTTATTATACAGCTCCGGAAAGAGTTGATTTTCGCGAGCTTTTAAAAGATTTAACTCAAGTATTTAAACGCATGAGGATAGATTTAAGGCATATTGGAGTTAGAGATGAGTCATCAATTATGGATGGATGCGGAATTTGCGGAAAGCCGTTTTGTTGTGCTTCTTGCCTTAGAAAATTTGAATCTATAAATGTAAAATTGGCAAAAGATCAGGGAATGCCCATTACTCCATCTAAAATATCCGGATGCTGCGGAAGATTGTTATGCTGCTTAACTTATGAATATGATAATTATATAGAAGCGGCAAAAGGCATGCCACCTGTGGGTTCTACTGTTATGACTCCTGTTGGTTTAGGAAAAGTTTGTTTTATTCAATTCCTAAATAATTCTGTAGCAGTTAAATTTGAAGATGGAAAAATTAAAGAATTTCCTAAAGAAGATTTGGAAATGGTTGACGCAGATGTTAATGTAGAAATCGAAGACAACAGAATTAACAGCTATTCTACTGATGACGAAAAAGTTGATGCAAAACAACTTAAACAATTAGAGGATGATAAAAACAGCTCTACTGGTAATGTGTAATTGATTTAAATTTTACTCTTTGTATTTAGCCCTGTTTTTTATATAATTAGGATTATGAACAGAGAAAATGTAAGAAACTTTTGTATTATAGCCCATATAGACCATGGCAAATCGACTCTTGCAGACAGACTGCTTGAAGCGACAGGAACTATTGCCGAACGTGATATGCAGGAACAACTACTCGATACGATGGATATTGAGCGTGAACGTGGAATCACGATTAAATTAAATGCTGCAAGGATGAATTATACCTCTAATGCCGGAGAAAAATATATATTTAACTTAATTGATACTCCTGGGCACGTTGATTTTTCTTATGAAGTTTCACGTTCACTTGCAGCATGTGAAGGTGCGTTATTGATAGTTGACGCAACTCAAGGTGTTGAGGCGCAAACATTAGCAAACGTATATATGGCAATTGAACAAAATTTGGAGATTATTCCGGTTATTAATAAGATTGATTTACCTTCTGCCGATGTTGAGCGCGTAAAACAGGAAATAGAAGAAATTTTAGGTATTGATTGCTCTATGGCAATCCCAGTAAGCGCAAAAACAGGACAAGGAATTGATAAAGTTTTGGAGGCAATTGTTGAATTTGTTCCTCCGCCAAAAGATACTACCGATAAGCCTTTAAGAGCATTGGTTTTCGATAGTGCTTATGACCCATACCTTGGTACACTTTGTTTTTTCAAGATTATGGACGGGAAAATGCGCTTAGGCGATAAAGTTAAATTTATGGCTTCCGGAAAAGAGTACGATATAGTTGAGATTGGATACCTTACACCGAACAGAGTTCAAGTTGAAGAACTTGTTTGCGGAGATGTAGGATATTTTGCAGGTTCTATAAAAGAAATTACAAGATTTGTTGGTGACACGGTTACGCATGTTGAAAATCCGGCAAACGAACCGCTTCCCGGATATAAAGAAGCCTTGCCTATGGTTTTTTCAGGTATGTATCCTGTTGATAATGAAGATTACCATGAACTAAAAGAATCATTAGAGAAACTCAAACTCTCCGACAGCTCAATTACGTTTGAGCCGGAAACATCCTCAGCTCTTGGATTCGGTTTCCGCTGCGGTTTTTTGGGTATGCTTCATATGGAAATTGCTCAGGAAAGGTTAGAACGCGAGTATAATCTTTCTATAGTTACAACTGCACCCTCTGTTATATATAAAGTACACAAAACAAATGGTGAAGTGGTTGAGATTGACAATCCTGCAAACCTTCCGGCACCACAGTATCGTGATTATATAGAAGAGCCGTATGTTAAGGTTTCAATAATAGCTCCAAATGACTACGTAGGAACACTTATGGATTTAGCACAATCTAAACGCGGTATTTTTATTAATATGAATTACTTGGATAAAGTTCGTGTCGATCTGATTTATCATATACCGCTTAGCGAAGTTATTACTGATTTTTATGACCAGTTAAAATCCAGAACAAAAGGATATGCAAGTATGGACTATGAGTTTGCGGAATATAAACGCTCAAAACTTGTTAAACTGGATATAATGCTTGCAGGTGAAGTTGTTGATGCCTTGTCCGTAATCTGCCATGAAGATAACGCATACTATATAGGACAAAAATTGACGGAAAAACTAAAAACTATAATTCCAAGACAGATGTTTGAAGTGCCAATTCAGGCTGCAATCGGCGGAAGAGTAATAGCAAGAACTAATATAAAAGCACTCCGTAAGAGCGTTCTAGATAAATGCTACGGCGGCGATATTACACGTAAGCGTAAACTTTTGGAAAAACAAAAACGCGGTAAAAAACGTATGAAAGCAATCGGTAGAGTTGAAGTACCTCAAGAAGCATTTATGGCAGTTTTAAGCCTTGAAGAAGAATAAATTTAATCAATGTTACCGGTCGATTTAAAACCTAATATTTCTTACTAAATTGCTGTTATTGAGTATTTGTAATTTTTTCTTGTGAGGAATATATAAAAATAATTCATCATTAATATTATCATAATAACTAAAAGCTTTTTCTAGAGTATTATTTACATATCCCTTAAATGGTCTTATTATAAATTTTATAGTTTTCATTTCTGCTATATCCAATTTTTCTTTCGCATATGATTGGATTATTTTTAGCGCATTTTGAGATTCTTCATTTATTTCTGTTTCAGCATTTCCCTCTTCTACTATGTGTAATTGGTCAAGAATATCCGGAGTTGTCCTTAAAACATGCGGAATATAGTATTCATGATAACCGTGTCTTACAAAATGTCCGGTTATAGTTTTCTTTATGTTTTCAATCATTGAATCAAGAATTTTTGCATCTTTTGTTTCTTCTGTCGATTTAAAGAAGTACGGTTTACCATATATATAAATTTTTATATATGCATTCTCATTCGGTAAAGAATTTATGCTCGCATCTTCCTGTTTAAAGGATGGATTTAGAGGCTTAAAGACCTGTAGCTTTACATTATTATGATTTAAATAAATAGAATTATTAATTTTCATATTGTTATTAAAAGCCGTAAAAATTTTTTTTGCCAGCAATTTTTATAATTAATTATTTTATTTATTATATATATATTTGCTAATATGCAAAGCTGGTTTGTCACCACTACTTTTTTTGAAGAACTTTACTCACGAGAAAATAAATGCTTTACTTTGTATTTAAAAGTTTTCTTTTCCTCTTCCAAAGCTTTAGCTTCCGCAATAGCTTCTTCTATATTTGTTGCAGTAGAACCCTCAACCTCTTCAGGAAGTGAATTAACAAAATCTACAGCTTCATCGTACTCCGTCTTCGATGATAGCCACTTAAATGATTTTACCAGAGTAAGAGGTTTTGCAGCATCTCCTCTTACTTTCAATTGAAACTTAGCGGCGCCAGAATCTATATAATCATTTTCAAATGCAGGAAGAGTTTCAAGCTCTGATTCCGGAACAACTTCACAAAACAGTGAGAAAGCTTTGGCTGTAACAACATTCAGACTTGCTGCACTGTTCATCAAATTAATTGGATTAATTGCATTTAAAGGACCAAGAACTTTTGATATAACGGATGACATTTTTGCTCTTACTTTCATATCTGCATAATTTTTAACAAGATCAAAATCCCCAAATATATGTAATGTTAATGTTGTACCCAAGGAAGTTATCGGGTCAATGTGACATACACCTTTATCCATATTTAAATGACCATTTAATCTGGAAAAATGTGTTGTATCGATTGAAGTAAGTGAGTTGATAATTCCTCCGAGTGCGGTTTGGAAGAATTGAGATTCACGGATATTTTCAGCAATTATCAGATTCTCTATCTTACCAAAAGGTCCAAATTGTCCATTTATAACAGTAAAATTAATATTACCGTTAATTCCTTTCATTTGCTCGATTGGTGTTTTTGCTTGTCCGTCAATCGAAAGTTTTGCATCGAATTTGGCTGTACCGGATAACATATCTTTCATGCCTGCCGCATCATACATAGCTTTTGCAACATCTATATTTTCGCCATTTAAATCAACATCAACCAGTGTTTTTATTAAATCAACAAAAATATCTCCGTTGACCCTTCCTTTGAATACATATGTTCTTAAACCTCTTAAACCGAGAATATTTTTTCTTAATGCCATTCTTGATGTTGTATTAGAAACAACAATATTTCCGGTTTGAATTCTTTTCATATCAATAGTACCGCTTTGAACTTCAACGGGAATATCGGAGTTTTTAGCAGTTTTTGAAGTTTTAGTGGCGCTTTGTGCCGGAACATATTTCATTGCTTTATCAACGACTTTAAGCAATTTTTCTAAAATTATATCATTCGAACTTACATCTAAATTTGAAATATTTAAAACATTGCTTGAGTTTAAGTCTAAATCCCCATTTACGGTTAAATCGGAATTATTTAATAAAATTCTTGTTAAATCGAATCCTAAAATCCGACCTTTGAAATCTAATTTTATATTATCTATTGATGTTAAAAGTTCAGGAATTTTAATTTCTCTTATATTAACTCCGCCTCTAATAATTGGATTGGATGTAGAACCGTATACAAAAAGACGTGCCTTATCTCGTACAAATGATGATTGTGGAAAAGCATAAATCTTACCGCTTAATAGAGCCGGCATATTAATTTTTATCAGATTAATTCTATTTCCTGCAATTGTACCATCTATATCAAGAATATCTTGAAGATTTACAATCTCATTTCCTTTTTCATCAACAGAAACGGTTCTTATATAAAGTCCGGTCTTTTTAATTTTTATTCTGCCCGGTTTAAAATCTATTACTGATTGAAGTGAAGTCTGTTTTCCTCCAAGTTCCGTTAAATCAACAGGAGTTATATAATTATCTTTATCTGCAATAGCCTGAGCTACAAGGGTTTGTTTTCTCTTATCCCCACTTACAGTTAATTTAACAGGAATTACACCTTGCGAATGAATAAAAGGTTTAAATTCTTTTCCTATAAGTTTTACCAAATCATCAGTTGATACATTCCCATTAACATTTAATTGGATATTTTTCAATTTTTCATAATCGAATATATCACCTGAAAATTTTATCTCTGATTTATCATTAAATAAAATTTTATTTTCAGAAATGGAAACATTTTTATCTGCTATACCTACATTTAAATTAGGAATTCTAGCAGAAGAGTTTGTCTTAGGAAGAACAAATGCAAAATTCTTATTATTTATATGCCCTGTTAAACCTTTTGTTTTAGCATTAGTAGTAAATTCCCCTGTTAATTCTTCATCTTTTAGATTGAATGTATTTTTTTTATCAGATATATCAAAGTTATTAAGACTAAATTTAGCCGAAGTAATTACCTCTTTTAATTTACCTTCAATTTTTGAATCAAGGGTTATATCGCCGGAACGGAAGTTATACGCATTTCGTAAATTCTTTGGTGCAAATGTATAAAATAAAGATGGAAGAGGCATCTTATCAGTTTTTATAATAATATTTGCAATTGATTTTTCATTAATACTACCTTCAATCAATACTTTTGATTTATTAACAAACAGACTGGAATTTTCAAAATTTAAAATACTATTATCTAAAATCGCGTTTATATTTGCGCTTGAAATCACCATTCCTAGATTTCTTACAGTCAAACCACCGTTTTGAACTTTTATAAATCCGTTTGATTTAAGTTTTTTAAAATTTGTTTTTATATAGCAATCAGCGACAGTTGAACCGTCTGCTTTAAATTGTCCGAGTTCGTTTGGTATTCTTAAAGAATCCAGAAATGCTTTTGCTAAGATTAACATATCATTATGCTGAATTTTTGCGGTTTTAATATTCATATTAAGCCACGGATTTTTACTGTAGTTCAATTTCCCTAATAGCTTTATGTTCTGTTCGGCTGCAGGGTAAATATTAGTATCTAAATCCACTGAATGTTTGAATGTTTTTGCGTGTATATAACTTTCCGGTAATTGAAGATGAGAGACTTTTAAAGTAATTCCGTCAATATTAAAATGTCCATATGATGTTATATCACCTTTATTATTTCTTATGAATAATCTTGAGTCTAAATCTGCTTTTAAATTATAAGTTCTGTACAAATCAACAGGGTTAACAAATTTTATATCGATTCTTTCCGCAGGATCATCTTCAGAATCTAGTCTAGGCTCTGTTTTTGGTAAAAACGTATTTATATCAATTTTTGCGGTTAAATTTCTATTTTCGTCTGAAAATAATTCTGCATAAGTTTTGAGTTTTGCATTTCTTTTGTGAAAGTAACCGCCTCTTAACTCATCTCCATGTAAATCTAGATAGTGACCTGATTTTAAATCAGAAACCAGAACTTTGTAGTTGTTAAGCTTTACATTTGAAACTTTTATTTTAATCCAAGCCGGATTAAACCACGTCTGAGTTACAACTTTTTCTTCTCCCAAAGTTTTTTCTTTTCTTTCATTTAAAATATTTTCTATAAGTTTAACGATTTTGTAATCAACGTTATCTTTATCGATTTCTAAATTAATAAAAGGTTTTTCTATCTCTAAACAAGAAACTTTCACAGTAAGTAACAATGCACTTGGGACTGCTACTCTTGCTTTTATGCTTTCAGTAGATAAAAGTAATGAGCCGTCAGGAAGCTTCACACTTATGCCATCAATTTTGGCACCGACTCCCAAAAGAGGTGTTGTAATAACTTTTATGTTCCCTAATTCAACATCTAAATTTGCCTCTTTTTTTGCTAAATCCTTAATTAAAGGCTTATATTTATTTAAATCTACTACATTAGGTAAAACAAATAAAAAACATAAATAAATAACTAAAATTATACCTAATAAAATAAAACCTAATATTTGTAAAAATTTCTTCATAAAATCCTCTTTTAATTTATTAATAGTCCTATTAATACTAGCATAAAAAAACAGAAAAAGTTATAAGATTTAGACAATTATATATCAGTTATCACAAAATAGGACTATAGTTATTATATTATCAATACTTTAGCTTCATTATTTTTTATCTTGACAGAGTGTACTACATTTAGTACAATATTAATATGGTTGAATATACAATCGCAAATTATATAGACAATGACGAAAAAGAGCCTATCAAAGACTGGTTAATATCTTTAGACCGAACTACTAGAAAAAGAATTTTATTAAGATTTGACCGATTAAAAGATGGTAACTTTGGTGACTATAAGCAGCTTGATGAATATTTGTATGAGCTCAGATTTAATTTTGGCTCAGGATACAGAGTATATTACACTTTTGAAAATAATACCATAGTTTTACTCATAAACGGTGGTGATAAAAAATCACAAGTGAAAGATATTAAAAAAGCAAAAGAAATAATCAAAAACTTGAAAGGAATATAAAATGAAAAATATAAAAGATTTTGATTTGTCAGGAATGATAGCAAACGAACTAAAAACAGAAGAAGATATCAAAGAATGGTTGTCTTTAAACTTGGAAGAATATCTTGAGGACGGCAATCTTAACGCATTCGTTCGTTCTTTGGAATATGTCGTAAGAGCAAAAGACAACATTTCAAATTTATCACGCAAAACAGGTATTTCAAGAAGTAATTTGTATGCAATATTTAAAGGCGAAGTAACTCCGCAATTTGATACTGTTTTAAAAATGTTAAAAGAACTCGGCTATACTCTTAAAGTTGCATAAATTCTCTATATCTTGTTCAAAAAATATTTATATCCCCAAAAACATTCTTGTATTTGCGTCTTTGTTTATTAATAGAATTACTTTTTTACCTAAATACAGGGAAAGCATTGAAAGAACTGTTACAACTATAAACCTTAAAATAACTATTCCAAAAACTACATTATATATAATTTCTTCATAATTAATTCTCTAACAAAATAATTATATAAAAGAATTGTTAGCAAATTGTTAGGGGGGGGGTAAATATAAGGGAGGGGGAGGGTAAATATAAAAAATGTTGTTGGAGTTATTGTGGTAGAATGAAGTGCACACCAACTTACAGGCTGTGTAATAACAATTAGTTTGAGAAGAAAGAACAGAGAGATTGAGAATTACATTTTATTTTTTTTGAATAAGATTTAAGTATTTTTCCATAGCCTCACTATCTGTATGACATGAGTAGTTCGGAATTTTATTGCAATTTTGTGATAAAAATTTTACTAATCCTATAATTGTCCCAGTTGATTTTATTTCAAAATGATTACCATCAAAAGTATCTATTTTTATATTTGCGGTTATACACGTAATAGTGCCATGATAACTTTGTCTTATGTCAAAATAATTAATATGAAATTTTGAAATATTCTCTTTATTAAGATTAAGATATTTTCTATTAAGTCCGTTTTTGGTGTATTTTATTTGTATTTCACTATCTGATATAGAAAAATATAATATATGTTCAAAAAATAGTTTAAATGGATACAAACCTCCACCTTCTTTAATAAACATAGTTAAAAAAAATGAAAATATTAGCAATGGACATAATATTTTTATAGTATTTAAAATAGTTTCATGAGCTAATAAACATTCAACTAAACCAACAAAATATATTATATTTGCCCCTAACAATACTATAAAAAATAAAACCATACCAAATGGTCCCATAAAATCTGAAAAATTACATGTTGTATCACTATTGTGATTGTATATTTCCATCCTCATAATTCCTATTATGTATCGAATCCTATTTTTCTTGGTTTTGTTCTGTCCATTAACAAATCAATTGCCTCATAAATTTTTTCTATTTCTTTGTTGTTATCTTTTGCATAGTTTATCAAATAATTTTCAATATCAGCGACTCGCTTTGTCAGTTCTTTATTATCTAAAGCCCATTGACGCATCTGGACAAATGTGTCAATTATTTTTATATTTATTTGAATTGCTCTTGCAGAATTAAGAACAGAAGATAACATAGCAACACCTTGCTCCGTGAAAACATTTGGCATTGTTCTTCTTCCACCACGTCCTTTTTTTGATATCGCAATTTGCGATGTCAAAAGTTTATACTCATCTTTTGTTAATTGAAACATATAATGACTTGGAAACCGCTCAATATTACGTTTAACAGCTTCATTCAATCTGAAAGTCGGAACTTCATAAAGTTCAGCAAGGTCACTATCCAACATGACCTTATATCCTCTAATTTCATATATAAGATTTTTTACTTCAACCAAGCTATTCATAAGTCAATTCTATCAAATTTTTTGTTTGTAATCAATATTAGTCAGCACTGATTAAATTATTATTCTAAAACTTGTACCTTTTTCGACTTCGCTTTCGACTTCAATTTTCCAATTGTGGAATTATATTTGTAATAGAAGACCAATTACTTAATGAAAATCAAATAAATCAACTAATTTAACTTTTAATGCTGTGGAAATTTTTAGTAAATGCTTTTCCAGCATAACACCATAAGCAGTACCTAATTCGATTTTATTAAGATATTCTTTTCGTATTCCTGTAATTTTAGATAACTGTTTAATAGTAATTTGTCTATTCTCTCTTTTGTTTTTTATATTTTGCCCGAGTTTTATACATGTAGTAATAAATTTTTTATCATATTTCATATTATCTCCTTAATAAATCTTAAATATTTTAAAATATAAATTTAATTATAAAATAATAATTTAAAATTATCAACATATTTTTTAAAAATAGTTTTAATAATTAAATATTGTTATAATTTTTAATTATGAATATAGGAAATGAAATTAAAAAACTTGCTGTTGATAACGGAATGACTCTAACACATTTAGCTGAAGTTATTTCTCGTCAAAAAGGAAAAAATTATTCTGTACAAAATTTATCAACCAAACTTAAAAAAGGTACGGCAAATTTTAACGAACTCAATATTATACTTGACGAAATGGGATATGAAATAATATTTAACAAAAAAAATAATTAAATTATTATTCTAAAACTTGTACCTTTTTCGACTTCGCTTTCGACTTCAATTTTCCAATTGTGAAGTTCTGCAATGTGTTTTACTATAGCAAGTCCCAAACCAGTCCCGCCGCTTTGACGACTTCTGGTTTTATCAACGCGATAGAATCTTTCAAAAATTCTAGGTAAATGTTCAGCAGGAATTCCAACTCCGTAATCCTTTACTTCGATTATTATATTTTTGTCATTGGTTAAATTGACCTCAATTTTATTAGAGCCCGAATATTTTATGGCATTAGATAAAAGATTGGAAATCATTGTTATTACAAGTTCTTCATTTCCTAAGATGTCTATATTTTCACTTTTGTTAAAAACAACATCTTTGGGTTGAATTGAAATGGCTTGATTTATTGCACTATTTAAGTTAAATACTTTAAAATTTTTATGTTCACTTGTTTTTTCTAAGTCAATTTCGGAAAGAGTTAAAATATCACCAACAAGCCTGTTTATAGAATAAGTTTGAGTTTTTATTATATCAAAACACTCTTTTTGCAAATCATTTGTTTCACTATTACCTTCTATTAATTCTACGGCTGAATTTATAGCAGTAATCGGAGTTTTAATTTCATGTGACATGTTTGAAACAAACTCTTTTCGATATTCTTCAAGCTGAGTCAATCTTACAATTTGAGTTTTAAGCCTATTTGTCATACGCATAATTGCTAACGATAATTCATTTAACAATCCATTTTTAGGAAGCTCGATTTTTGTATCAAAATCTCCTCTTGCGATTTGAATAACGCTATCTTCAAGAGAATTAAATCCTTGCCTTATAGAATAAAAAATATGAATAATTCCTAAAAACAACAATAATAAACAAATACAAAAGAAAAATATTATATTTTTTTGTGCTTTTATTATAGTACTGATTACAAATTCTTGTGAAAGAGAAAGTTCTAAATAATATTTTTTATTATTTATATTTATTTCACTTACTTTTTCTAAACTTTTATTTTCAAAAGATACTTCATACGAATTCCAAATATTGTATTTTTTACCAATCCTTGTGTCATTTTTTAACGGTTTTTTGCAACTAACTTCATTGGAAGAAATAATCTCTTTTTTATCTTCATCAAAAATTCTGAAAGAAAACTCTGCGTTATTCCTAAAATCATCCGCAAATCTTTTTAAAGATTGAATATCATTTTGTTTTAAAAGTGGAACGATTACCCATTCTATCTGTTTAGTAAAGATTTCGAGTTCTTTTTTTTCTTCTTGAATGTAAGTATTGTTAAACTGAACAATGTTGTAAATTGACAATAGAACAAATGTTAGTCCAACAAAAAATATCAATAAAATTCTGTTTATCCAAAATAAATCACGTTTTTTCATTAAGTAAAATATAGCATATTTGATTTTTTATTGAAAGTTTTCTGTGAAAAAGTTTGCCCCAAAAATATACTAAATCAGAAAATTTTGTTTATAATTGTACCAATTATTTCCAGCTTATCTCCAAAAAATTACGCACTTATAACATTATAAATATTATCCATAAAATTTGGTTCATCATCATAGAATTTAACACGAATTCTAATATGATTAAAAATGTTATAAGTTTTAAACGAAAATATATACACACACTTTAAATGTTTGCTGTATAATAGTTATATGCGGACGTAATTCAGTGGTAGAATGCAACCTTCCCAAGGTTGACGTCGAGGGTTCGAGCCCCTTCGTCCGCTATATATAATAATAAACTATGGACATATTTAGTGCTAAGATTTTTATAGGTTTTCAGGACAGTTGTGATGGGAGTTTTTAGGCAAGTATGCCTAATTTTAGGGCAAAAGAGGCGGATTTATATTGTAGAGATTTGCCGGACTATTTTTGCACTTTTGTCACAATTTTTGCACTATTTTGCACCAAAAACTTGTCACCCTGAACTGGTTTCAGGGTCTATTTAGCATGGAATTTAGCATTGAGCCAAGTGCAAATAAGTGCAATAAAGTGCAAAAATAATTTATCTT
>CAJOOM010000042.1 GCA_905236775.1 Candidatus Gastranaerophilales bacterium | reverse complement strand
TTACCCCCACACACTTTAGGTCGTGTTTGAAAAAGTTCGAAAAATTTTTACATTAAGCGGAGACACTTGGCTTTGCTTCGTGGAGTTATATTTACCCCTTTTTCGACTTTTTCCGCACACTCGTATGTTTTAATATTTGTTTTTATCTTTTGACTAATATTTTATAATTGACAATTTGTTAGGCATGCCTTACAATAAATTTATGAGGAGAAATTGTTATAGTAAATTATGGCAAATAAAGAACTGACAGCAGGTCTCGAAGATTACTTAGAAGCAATCTATATAGCAAAACAAGAAAATAAAACAGTAAAAGGCATTAATATAGCACGTATGCTCAATATCTCCCGGGCATCAGTGTCGGAGGCCCTGTCAAAACTTGTTTCAAAAGGACTTATAACTTACGAGAGCTATGGAGTTATTTCATTCACTTCAGTCGGTTTCTCCGAGGCAGAAAAAGTATATAATAAGCACAATATATTAAAGTCATTTTTTCAAACAGTTCTCAATATAAGTCCTGATGAAGCGAGTGAAAATGCTTGTAAAATTGAACATATTATTTCTAAAAACGTATTAGCCGAAATAAAAGATTTTACTTGTTATTGTAATAACAATCCTGAGATTATTAGTAAATACAGACAAAGGAAAGGATATAATGAAAATCTCAGCAATAGGGAAATATCTTGATCAACCCCTTTTAGTTGCGAAACTTAATAAAAAAGTACCTTATATTTTATCAGGTTTTGCCGGTGGATATTTAGTAAATGCCATGCATAAAACACCAAAAGAAGACAAGAAAAACAATGGAGAGAAAATGGCAATTATATTAGCTGCAACGGTTTTATCCGCGATTGCAGCGCCTAAAATCGCATCTAAATTGACAAATAGAACTCCATTCCCTAAAATAGGTGAAGTGATAAATAGAAACAAGGAACTTGTTGATAAATTTGTTTTAGAATTCCCAAATACAAAAATTAAACCAATATTAGAAAAATCAAAAAACAAAATTCTTGCGATTAATGAAGTGTCAAAATTGTTCTCTGAGCAAAAAGACTTTGCAAATAAATTAATTCCTCCGCCGGAGAATATACAAGCAAAAGATATATTTAAATAAATTGGTTATTTATCAATATATGGTGCAGTTCCTGTAATTGGCGGTGTAGCTGGCGGAGTAATTGCAGATAAAATGAAGGACAAAAATTGGAAAGACAAAGTCCCTGATAAGATTAATGAGGGAATCTATCAATATTTAGCAAATATATTTTTATGCAATATTGGAGCGGGTGCTGCTCTTGGAATTTTAGAAAAATTCAATATTAAATCTAAAGCCGCAAGATGCATTGGTATGATTGCAGGGATTATAATAACAGGAGTTATTGGAGGAAGTGCAATTGCTAATTTTATAGGGAATAAAATTATTAATCCAATAATCCTGAAAAAAGACGAAAAAGAAAAAAGGACTCCGGAAATACTAGATTTAACATTGCATACAGATGATATAGCAACCGTTTCATTGTTATCAGGCTTAAAGTGGATTGAACCGGCTTTACCTATTTTGTACTCAATTTCAGGATACAGGGCAGGAATTGGATATAGAAATAAATCAAACAATAATGTTAGTTCTGAAATTGATTAACAATTTACTTGTGAATATAAATACATTTTATGTTCTTTAAATCTAAGTTTAGTGCATTACGTGTGTGGGCAGTATTTTTATTGCATTTATCCCTATCATAGAGATAATAATTTTGGGTTAGAGAATCTTATAAATGCCTAAATGAATATATTTATTATGACAAAACTAGCAAAACATTACTTTTAAAACACTATTTTACTTCTCAGACTGTTTTAAAATATGTGACAAATACGGGGGCTATTTGATATAATGACTTTTATAAAAGAGAGGTGCTTATGGAAGATAAACCAAGATATTCAAGGATTTCTGACATAATTGATTTAGCAATTTATATGTCATCAAAAGTTCAAGGTGTAACTTTAAATGAAATCGCAAAAAGATATTGTGTAAGCAGAAAAACGGCAATGAGGATGAAAGATAGTCTTGCTTGTATATTCCCTTCTATCGATGAAATTCCTTCTGATGGTGTTGAAAAATATTGGGGTTTTACAAATTATTCCATAGCTAATCTTGTTACTTTTACTCCTGAAGAAATCGGGAATATTGAGCAACAGCAAAGAAGAACTACAAATAAAGAGGCAAAACAAGCTCTTACTAATGCTATTGAAAAGATGAAAGCTATTAATAGAAAAGGGCATGGAAATACAGAGAATGATGTTGCAATATACCTGCAAACAGAAGGTTATGCCGTAAGACAAATGCCACAATACAAAATTAGCCTTGAAGTTATTGATGTTATAAGAGAAGCTTTGCATCACTCAAAAATGGTTACGGGAATTTACCATGAAAAAGAACGTCTAATTGAACCTCTCGGTTTAATATATGGGGAAAAGATATATTTAGTCGCTTATGAGAAAGCAAAAGGTGACGGTATTTACAATTACTTGCTCCATAAATTTGAAAACTTGAAACTTACTGACAAGACTTTTGACAGAGGCGACTTTAACTTGCAAGAATACACTAACCAATCTTTTGGGGTTTATCACGACGAGATTTTAGATGTTGAACTTCTATTTTCAAAAGAATTGGCTCCGGAAGCAAGCAAATTCAATTTCCACCCAACGCAAGAACTTGAACCGCACAAAGACGGAACACTAACAGTAAAATTTAAAGCAAGCGGAATAAAAGAAATTATCTGGCACGTCTTTAAATGGGGTGACGGATGCAAAATAGTTGCCCCTGCTAAATTAAGAGATTACTACAAAGATTATTTGCAGCGGAATTTAAATAATTATTAAAGTGTGACCGTTTCTGACCTATGTCTATGATAAAAATATAATATCGAAAGGAGTAATAAGAAAAATGGAAGAAAGATTAGAAAAGGAATTAGAATATCAAGCAAAGCAAAATAAGGCAGATTCTAAGATGAAAAAATTATTAACAATTATCGGAACATCATTACTTTTACTTATTCCGATAGCATTTATGTATGGGATTATCACAGACCGTACAAATTACAGAAATGAAGCTGTTCAAAAAGTAACACAATCTTGGGCGGGGAACCAATCTATCGGGATTCCAACTATGTTTTTTACAACTCAAAATGCAAAGAAAGAAGTAGTTATAAACAACTTAGAGTTAAATAATTACGAAACAAATGTAGTTATTAAAACAGAAATTCGCAAAAAAGGAATATTTAAAGTCCCTGTATATACAGCACAAGTTACGCAAAAAGGTGATTTCAGCAATAAATACGGTGATTTGAGTGGCAAACAAATTGTTACGAAAATTCAAGTTAGCGATACAAGAGGCTTTGTGACAGAACCGAGTTTTAAGATTAACAATGCTCCGGAAGCAAAAGCTCAAGATGTTACTTACACTACAAACATAAAGACAAATGCTAAAACAATACCGTTTGAAATTAAATATGAAATTAGAGGCTTGAATGGTATAGATGTTGCATTTGGAGGTTATAGCAATAAGGTAAATATTCAAGGGAATTGGAAAGACCCTGAATTTAAAGGAGATTACCTCCCGACAGAACGTACAGTTACACAAAAAGATTTTAATGCTACTTGGTCAGTACCTAAAATTGCATTGACCAGTAATTCAGAGTATTCATCGGTTGCAAGTGTGTCTCTACTCGTTCCGGTTGATAATTATTCAATGGCAGAACGATCGTTAAAATATGGTTTTTTACTTTTAATGCTTACATTTATGGGATATTTTATCTATGAAGTAACATCAAAAGAAAACAAAAAAGTTCACCCTGTACAATATTGTTTGTTGGGTGCGGCAATCTTAATATTCTACTTATTACTTGTTTCTATTTCAGAACTTATTGCATTTAATCTTGCGTACTTTATTTCAGCATTAATGGTAATGTCATTGATTTTTGGGTATACATATTTTGTCATTACTAAAAAACAAGGTTTTGGTTTTTCGGCAGGTATAACCTCATTAATAGGTTTACTATATGCTTATTTCTATGTACTATTGAGATTGCAGGATATAGCATTACTTGCCGGAAGTATCGGACTGTTTGCAATTATTGCCGCGATAATGTACTTGACAAGAAATGTAAATTGGTATAATGAAAATAATTAAAGCTTATATTTTTCAAAAATGCAGGATTTATATAATTAAATCCTGCATTTTTAGTGCATATATTTTTTATTTATATCATCATTTAATGAAAAAATTACTCTTTTATCTCAGATAGTTCCCAATTTATTGCTTTATTATTTTTTATAGGGAGATTAAATGTGTAATCTGATTGCGGAGCGAGAGTTTTAACTTCATCATCTACATCTTCGATAATATTACCCTTTTTGTCTAAAACATTAATTACCACTTCCAAATCATTAATCGGCTTATCTGTTTTATTTTTAAGAGTAATCGCTACATTCTTTGTTTTATTGGAATTGTTTTCGGAAAAGCTTTCTCTAATTTCAGTAATTGCAACTTTATCCAAAATTTTCGGGTTATTACTTGTAAATTTCTCAATGCGTGAGTCATTAACTAAGCCTGTGTTAGAATAAACACTGCTCATTTCTTCTCTTACTACTGTTCTATATGTTTGCGGTTTATTCATTTTGTTATAAGCAAATGAACCGATACCTAACAATAGCAAAATTGAGAGCAAAGTTATCCATAATGCTTTCGTACTTTTATTTCCGTTTGCACTATTCACAACTGTTCCATTATTTACCCCTACTCCTGCAAAGTCACTTTCTTCAAGGATATATGCATTTACTATTTCTCCATAGTAAACAGTATGATAATCTTTGTTAGCCCTTGGATTGTCGGAAGGAACATCTTGAGGGTAGCAAGATTCTTTAATCTCTTGTGGAATATTATCAATGTTTTGTTCTTGTTGGTAAATTACTTTACACTCTAATGTCAAAGGCAGTTCCTTAATTGCAGGTGATTTAACTTCTTTTCCATCTGATAATGTTAAATTCATATCAGTTAATTTATCAATCTCACGTCCAGTTTTAGAACCAATATATCCGATAGCCTTTGCTATTTCAGGAGTTCTTTCGAGCGGAACGGAAACTGTAAATTCTTTTGTAGCTTCAATTTGTTCGTGGGTAAACCTGCCGTGACGGATATAAGTTGTAAAAAACATTTTTCCCCACTCAATACCGACTTGTCCCCAACCTATTGTCATTGAATTAGTTTTATCACCGTTTTTTGTATTTACTAAAATTCCTTTTTTAAGTTCTTGCATAATAATTGGTAAATATTCTGTAACGTCAATTTGTTTCATAGCTTTCTCCTTATTTAAAACACTTTTTATATTTTCTATAATAGCATGAATTTATGAATGTTTTGGATTGGTAATCAAGGTCAAATTTCCGGTGTAGATTTAAACTAAGAGAAAATTTATAAATATCAAAAATATATATTACTTGCATTTTTATTAAATAATATTTTAAGTAGTGTAACAAATTTAAAAAATTATTACTTAAAATAGGCAATTTCTAAAAGAAAAATTACTTTATATATATGTAAGACAAAATAAAAAAAATAAAAGGTGGTAATTAATGTTACTACAGTAAAAGGAAAAGGATGAATAAATTCAATTCCTTTATTTACCCCTCTTTTTATACTCTCTCTTAATATCCTCGTGTTTATTTAATGTTGCTAATCAAAAGTTAGCAACTTTTCTTTATGAGCTAGAGGAAAAATTTTAATTTTTCCGCATCTTCCTTTTGTAGCTTTCAAAACATTAAAAGTTATAGTATAATTTTACTGTGGAGAGATAAAATGAAAAAAATAATAATACCGATATTAGTATCAATTCTATTAATAGTAGCGATAAGTTTAGATGTTTCCGCGGCAAAAAAGTCTTCTAAGTTATCAAAAGAAGATATTGCGAATATGTCCGAAACTATTGATAATTTAACTCAAAAAATATACGGCAGAGCTTTATTATCGCCCAAAGATACAGAAGAACTTATTAGTATAAAAATAAAGCTCGATAATCAAATGCTCATGGCTTCAAATCCATCTTTAGCCCCTCTATATTTTAAAGCCGGTAATGTATATAAACTACGAGATATGAAATCAGAGGCTATTGAATGTTATCAAACAATTTTAGAGAATTTTTCCGAAACAGCACTTGCGCCAAAAGCAAGAGCTGCATTAGAACAAATGGGTATAGAAGTAAAAGCTCCGGCGCAAACGGAAGAAAATGAAGAATCTGATTCCGGGATATAATTAAGTAATGAAAATATGTTTTATACCGATAGATAATCGTCCTGTTTGTTATAATCTAGCTAAAGATATTTGTGCCATAGATGAAAGTATTGAACTCTTTATTCCGCCAAGAGAATATCTCGGAGATTTAGTAAAAAGTGCTGATATAGACTATCTTTTTGAATGGCTCGAAAATATGCCTCCGGTTGATAAAATGATTTTATCTTTGGATACTCTGGCATACGGAGGATTAATTCCATCAAGAAGGTGTCTTGAAAGCTTTGATGAAATAAAATCCCGCATAGAAAGACTTAAGCCATTATTAGAAGGTAAAAAAGTTTATGCATTTTCCAGCATAATGCGAATCTCTAATAATAATTATAACGAGGAAGAGAAAGAATATTGGAAAGACTATGGAAAAGAGATTTTTAGGGTTTCATATGAAATAGATAAAAATGGATTTTGTAAAGAAATAAATATTCCACCAGAGATATTTGATGATTATAGAGTAACCAGAAAAAGAAATTTTGAGATTAATAAGATTTATTTAAAATGGCAAAAAAAAGGGCTTTTTGATACTCTTATTTTCTCAAAAGATGATTGTGCAGAATTTGGTTATAATGTTGCAGAAGCGCGTGATTTAGAAAAAATGGGCGGCAAAACAAAAACAGGCGCTGATGAGATTCCGCTTACTCTCCTTGCGCGTGCAATAGAGAAAGATATAAAAATCTACCCCTTATTTATAGAACCAGAATATAAAGATTCTATTTCAAACTATGAGGACATATCAATTGAAAAATCAGTTTTAGGTCAGTTAGAATTGGGCGGATTTAAGATTGTAAATTCAGAGGATGAGGCAGATATTATTTTGGTTGTTAATAATTTTATAGAACAACAAGGCGAACTCGTTATGGACTGGGTTACCAAGTCTTTTAATAAGACGTTTGTTCCGCCTAAAAAACCTTATGCAATAGCGGATGTAAGGTTTGCAAACGGAGCCGATAACAAGTTCGTAGAAGAATTATTTAAGAATTCTTTAGAGAATTTGCCACAATATGGTTATTCTGGGTGGAATACGAGTGCAAACACATTAGGCAGCTTGATTGCAGGTGTAAAAGCTAAGTTTAAAGCAAATAAATATAATGATGCCGCATACAAAAAACTTCAATTAATTCGATTTCTCGATGATTGGGCATACCAAGCAAATGTAAGAAAAAAAATTGATGCCCCATGTGATATTAAAAAATTTATGAAACCCTATGAAGACATACTAATACAAAAATTATCTTTATCGGATAAACATTTTGATATTGAATATTTGTTTCCGTGGAACAGAAAATTTGAAGTTGAAATTAAAGCCGAATAATATACAAAGTGAGATTTCGATAAAAAAGTCGAGCATTAAATAAAACAAAACTTAATTAAGAGCATCCAAAAGAAATGCTCAACTTTTCTTTTTCATACTCCAATTGCTAATTGTCCAATTGTAAATTTTTGTAACGATTTTTTTGAATTTACCCAAAAACATTAAAGTTTTAAAAAAAAATGCCGTTATACATGATGTAAGACAAAATAAACAGATAAAATATAGGAAAGGATTAATGATATGCGTATTGAAGATGAAATGGTATCAAGGTTTAACCAAATAGAAAAAAAGGATGATTCTGAAATACTGTCTGAAGAATTGGACTTCTTCTTTGACAATGTAATGTCAACAGTTGTTGATTACTTCAAAGAGGAAGTCGCTGTATAAAACTTTAAGGATAGATAAATTATCAATTCCTTTTGTAAGACTCAAAAATATACTTTCATACAAATCTACAAGAGCCACGATGGCTCTTTTATTTTGTTGTTAAGATGGTTGTTTGTTCTAATTCTTTTTTTATATCTTCGACTGAAACATGTACAATATCAGAATTTTCGTCTTTTCTTAAATAAACATCTGTTATTCCTGCTTGGACTATAAATCTTTTGCAAAGTATACATATAAAATTATGTCCCCAAATATACATGGTAGAACCGATGCATCTGTCCTGACCTGCTTGAATGATTGCATTCTGTTCTGCATGAATAGAACGACAAGTCTCATAGCAAGTACCGGATGGTATGTTATTTTTTATTCTGTAACACTCTCCACGTTCGTAACAAGATTCTACACCACTCGGGGTTCCGTTGTATCCGGTTGCTTTTATTTTTTTATCTTGCCCGACAATTACTGCGCCCACCTGCGCTCTCAAGCAATTTGAACGACCGGAACAAGTCCTAGCCATATCAAGAAAATAATCTGTCCAAGATTTTATTGCCATACATAACCCTCACTATATATGAGTATTATACATGTGAATCAATGCAGTGTAAATATTACCCTTCTATGACTTGAGGAATTTCAACGTTAGGTGCGCCTATTGTTCTTACAAGTTCTAATACTGCCGCTTTCATTTGACATTTTTGCGCTGTTGCACTAAAAAAATCACTATAAAAACAGCCTTCACACACACAGCCTCTTTTATAACATTCTAATGCCGTTGGAGTCCACCTCTTAACAGCAATAGCTCTCCCCATATCACGACTTTTAAACACTTATATCCTCCAAAATTTGTTTCTAAAAATTCTCTCTATAGTTGAATATTGAATAACTTTTCCCAAGTCCTCAATCCATATTCTAATTATATTTGTTTAGATTTCATTTACAACCCATAAACAGTGAATTGTAAAGTTTTTTTACAAAGCTGTTAAAGGCGCAACACTACTATTTTAGAGGGTTGTAATACATGGCGAATTCCCATGACTACATGATTACAAAGATTTAAAACATGGAAATCCATGTTAAATGCATGTTTTCATGAATTATAAAAAGATTAAGTTTTGTAACGATGTTGGCATGGAACAAATTAAAAATTGGGAATTGGAAATTTAAAATTGTTAAGTTCGCTTAATCCCATATATATTTATATAAAACAAGTTAAATCATGATGATATCTATATAATTTCCCATTTTTATTTTCTATTTTCCATTGAACTAAAATCCATGCTAAAATATTTGTATGGAAAATTTAAAAAAATATGCAAAAAAAATTCTAGATAAATTTAAAAGCTATGACAAAAAAAGACAAGCTTATTTCATAGCAATTATCCTTTTCGTGTTAGTTATGGCGTGGGCTTTTATTTCTGCCGGTATTATCACAGGGAATTTTAATCGTTCACAGCTTAAAAATTCAAAAGATGAGCAAAAAGTTGATGCGATTGGTGTAATTATTACTGAAACAAAAAATACTAAAAAGTATTTTGAAATATATGGAGAAACAGGTCATTATAGTAATGATCACAGTGTAGCAACTCTTCATAATGTAATAGGTAATTTTTATAAAGATAATGAAGTTCACATGAGTTTTCAGTCTACAAAAGGAACTTATGATGAAAAAACCGGAGTTATAACATTATATGATAATACATATATTGTTTTAAAAGATGACATTTCGCTTCGAACAGACAAACTTGTCTGGTCAGGAAGTGATAAAGAGACTGTTGCAGACGGTCATGTTGTTATAAAAAAGGGTAATGAAATGACTGCAACAGCAAAAAAATGTGTAATTGGTGCAGGGTACGATAAATTCAAAATAATTGGTGAAACTACAACAAAAGTATATAGTAAATAATAAAACGATCAGAAGGTTAGATAAAAAATAATCATCGATCAGAATAGGAAAGGTAAAATGAAGAGATTTTTATTGATATTGTTAATATTTGTGACCGGGTTGGGTGTATTGGCATCTGATTTGGAGATTGAATCTAAGACTCAAACATTTTCTGATACTGAAAGAAAAATTAAGCTTGATGGCGGTGTAAAAGTTAAGCTTGATGGATTAACCGTGCAGAGTGAAAATGCTGATATCACTATTCGACGTAATAATAAGCTTGATACTGCTACATTTTATCATCAACCTTTTGCGGTAGAAATTAACGGAAATAAAAAGAGAGAAGTAAAATCTAACATTTTGCAAGTTTCACTTATTAATAAAGTTGTAAGAGCAGAGGGAGAAACTCAATCAGTAATTACTGAAGGCAACACTCCTATTATAGTTATAAATGCAGATGTTCAAGAATATGACACAAACAGCGGTGTAATGGTTGCAACCGGTGCTGTTACAATGAAATATAAAGATATTGATTCTTTTTCAGATAAAGCTGTAATCATTACGGATGATAAAGGCGGAGTAAGAAAAATAGACTTAATCGGAAATGCAAGAGTAAAACAAGAAAATAATGAATCTGAGGGACATCATTTTGTGTATAATGCTTTAACTGACGAAATGAGTGTAGAAGGTAATACAAAAACTATAGCAATCTCTGATGAGGGTAAAAAACTTACTATTCACTCTGATTATCAGCAATATCACAAAAAGCAAAATTCTTATGTAGGAAGCGGTCATGTAAAAATTTGGTATGATGATTATTATGCTCAAGGTCCAAAGGTAAGTGTTTTCCCGGATGCTAAAACTAATAAATTGAATGAAGTTTATTTTATCGGACGTTCAAAAATAGTTCAACAAGAAAAAGATATTATTGCAGATAAAATAAAAATGACAATGAATCCTAAAGATTTTACTGCTGAGGGAAATGTAAAAACTATTATTCACAACGTAGATACGAAAGACGGTGATTTGTAATGTCTGAGAAAATAGATAAAGCAATGGCTCTTTTTAAAGAGAAAAAATATAAAGAATGTATAGATGCATTCAGTCTTGTATTGGAAAACGAGCCTGATAATGCTGATGTGTATAACAATATGGGTGTAGCTTATTCTTGTGAAGGTGATTTTGACCACGCAGAAAAAAGTTATATAAGAGCAATAGAATTAGACCCTGAACTTGCACAAGCTTATATAAATTTGTCGGACTTGTATTATAAAGCAGGAGATTTAGCATCGGCTCTTGGAACTTTACAAAGAGGAAGTTACGAGTTAGAAGATAATCTGACTATTGCACATCTTCTCGCAAGAGTTTATATTGAAGACCAAAGATGGGATGATGCAATTGTAGAACTTGAGAGAGTTTTGGATGGTGAACCGGAAAATTATGATGCTTATTACGATTTAGGACACGTTTATTTTGAACTTGGGGATTATGAAACGGCAATAGATAACTTTGAAAATGTAATTTCATATGAACAAAATCAAAATAACGAGCTTTTGTATTATGCACTAGCACAAGCCTATGAGGCAAATAACCAAATAGATAAAGCTATATCAAACTATTTAAAAGCAATTGCAGTTAATGATAAATTTGTTCTTGCGTATAAAAAGGTAGGAATTTTGTTTCTTGCGCGAAACGATTATGATGATGCGATTGAGTATTTTGAGAATTATTTGGAATTTGATATACCGGATGAAGAAAAAGACAGCATAAATAAATTAATTGAAAGAGTAAAGTCTAAAATATAGTATGGAAAATCGACTAAAGATAAATATTTTCGGAATAAAATTTTCAATTGTCGCACCTTGGAACAAGTATGGCAATAAAGTTACTTTGATAAAAAATAATATAATAAAAAATATAAAAAATATAAAAGGTTGCAAAACTAAATTTTATGGTTCAAATTCAATAGTAGAATTTTCGGACAAAGTTCCTAAAATGAATAATGTGGTTATTCATTTAGGAAACAATTGTAAAGTTCTTTTTGGTAAGTCAGCACACAGAATAAAAAATCTTTTTATTAATATGAGAGCTGATAATTGTATGCTGATGATAGGTAAGGACTTCTCTATAGAATCAGGTAAAATAGATTATCATGGTGAGCCGAATTTAAAAATTGAAATAGGGGATGATTGCCTATTTGGGAGTAACATTGAGATTGACCCTTCTGATGGACATACTATATATGATTGTGTGTCAAGACAACAATTAAATAAACCTCAAAACATATTTATTGGAAATCATGTGTGGTTGTGCAGGAATGTTTCAGTTTTGAAAGGTGCAATTATATCAAATAATTCTGTGGTTGGGAAAAATAGTGTAGTTACTTCTAAATTTAATACATCTAATGTAATAATTGCTGGGATTCCTGCTAAAATTATACAGTCAGAAAAATATCAAAATATTAATTGGTCAAGAGAAGCCAATAAAAATTTCTTTTAAGTTGCAAAGAATTAGTTTTGAATGCGCTTAATATTTCGGCTGATATTCTATTTTCTTATGAACATTTAAAAGATGAAAAAGAAATTCTTGCAGATATTTATACTTATATAGATAAAATAAAAACTAATTCCAAACAACTTGAAAAAGTTCATCGTATATTAAGATTCATGGCAGAGGATGAATTTTAGGATATAAATTGAACAAGTGCATTACATAGACACTAATAAAAAAATATTGTAAAATTGACCTATGAATGATTTAATACAAATTCAAAATTTAATATATGAAATTCGTGGTTTAAAAGTTATGTTAGACAGTGATTTAGCTGCTCTGTACCAAGTTCAAACAAAAGTACTAAATCAAACAGTAAAAAGAAATTTGAAAAGATTTCCTGCTGACTTCATGTTTCAACTTACAAAAGAAGAATTTCTTAACTTGAAGTCACAAATTGTGACTTCAAGTTGGGGAGGTGTTCGTAAAATGCCTTTTGTATTCACAGAACAAGGAGTAGCAATGTTGTCAGGTTTATTGAATTCGGAGATTGCTATTGCCGTTAATATTAAAGTTATGCGTGCTTTTGTGCAAATAAGGAAATTATCTATAGAACATAAAGATTTACAAGAACAGATTCATGAATTAAAACAATATTTTTTGCAATATGCTAAAGATAATAATGAAGAAATTGATAAAATTAATGAAGCAATAAATTTATTAATGGATAGAACAAAACCTGCCAAAATCGGATTTAAAACTGATTGAGCATACAGAAAAATCTAAAGATATATTTTTCAAGCTCTTTTCGTTTTAAGTTTTTTCTTTGCTTTTTTGTTTATTTTTTTATTTTGTTGGTTGGTTTGACTTTTTTCACGCATAACTATTTTTAATTCAACTCTTCTGCTTTTTAAGAGGTCTTCTTTACCATCAAGTGTTAAAACGGGTTTTGAAGAACCGGCACCCTCAACAAGAATCATTTTCCTTAATCTTGTTCCGTTTACTTTATTGTATGGAGTATTTACCATAAAATCAGCAACTGCATAGGCTCTTTTCATGGATAATTCCATATTCTTCATAAATTGCTGGTCATCAGTCAGATTCCCTCCGAATCCTGTAGAATCAGTATGACCTTGAATAATAATACTGTCAATGTTATTAGCTAAATAATCATTAGAAAAAATTGCGTCAAAATATGCTGGAGCAAATTCTGATAAATATTTTTTACCTTTTTCAGAAAGTTCACTACTTGCAACATCAAACAAGTCAAGGTCATTAATTTTAACAATGCCGCCAAAACCGTCTATTGTAATATCAAGATTTTTTTTCTTTAATGTTTCTTGCAGTTCTTCTACGGTTTTTTGTTGTTCTACTGAACCTTCAATTTGATTATAAAAACTTGTTACAAAGGTGTAAAAGAATAATACCATAAATACCAGCACAAGAGCTGTCATAAGGTCTGCCATGGTTACCCAAAAGACATTGTTTTCTCCGGAATCAGATGTTTTACTTCTTCTTATATCCATTATAAAACCTCACGAAATCAGCTACCTAGAACAATTTATCGACAACATCTCCGCCGCTGCCTTTGTTTAGTCCTTCATTAAGCTTGTTTAAACTGTATAAAATATTTTCCAAATACGGAACAGCCGTTTCATTAAAACATTCTGTCAAGGATTTACCAAAGCTTTCCGGCATGGTTTTAAATAATTTTTCTGTATTAACACTTTGCAACTTGTATTCTTTAACCAAATCTACTAAGAATTTTTCACTTGTAACAACGTCAAATAAGCGAATGAATTCTCTTTGAGTTTCAAGGTAATATTTTTTACACATCATACTGTATAATATTCGTTCAATAAACATAAATAATAGTGAAAATCCTACAGCAAAGACAGAACACAATGCAGCAACACGAATATTTGTCATTAAAGCACCCAAAGATTCAACAACACTTTCATCTGCAGCAAGATTAACCGAAGCAAATGCGATTGCCATTTTTAAAAATGTAAAAAATGGACCTAAACCTGTCAACAATGTTGGAATCGCTTGAATAAATTTTGTATTAATTTTTGATAAAACAAGTGTTTCTTCATTAAAGAAATAAGTTGAATCAATTGTTAAATAAATGTCACTTGATGTTTCATTTTGCGTTTTTGCATTTTGAGTTGCAATATACAATTTTTCAGGAAATATTAATGCTTTCTTAAAATCTTCCCAAATAGTTGTTGTATATTCATTATTAGACATAAATTCATCTAATTGTCCAAAACGATATGAAAGTTCTTTTTTATTTATAGAATGTAAAAATTTGTTAACACGAATAATATTATATTGTACATTTAAATAATTTGTTACAATAACAATTAAAAACCATAGAAAACAAGTAGTAATAATTAATATAGCAGGTTCAGTAAATAATGTAAAAAAGTTCATAATTACCCTCCTAATAAAGTATAGCATAATGAATAAAATCGAGCTATAATTTTTTTTATGAACTGTCCTAAATGTCATAAAACGATACCTGATAATGTGAAAGTGTGTCCGCACTGCCATAAAGTTTTAGCTTTAATATGTCCGAATTGTCGTTCGATTAGTAAAAGTGCTATATGTAAAAAATGCGGTTATGTCATTTTGGAAAAATGTCATAAGTGCGGAAAACTAATTCCGACAACGAATAGTAAATGTAAGTGCGGTTTTCCTACAAATCTCAGTGTCGCATATAATGAATGTGAAATCGATGAATTTGCCTCTATGACAGTAAGTTTTGGTGCATTAAAGGCAATAAAAAATTTGTTAAATTCACAAGAATTGTATGCAAAATTTTTATTAAAATTAAAAAATCTAATTACCGCAAATATAAAAGGGATAAATGCTCAAGTTATTTTACATGGTAATTCTTATGTTATTAATTTTTGTAAAGAACTTTCGTTTGCAACTTCTGTTGATAAAGCTGTAAGAACAGCATTAAAATTAGTCACAGCATTTGCAGGTTTAAATCTAAATATGATAGAACAGTTAGGAACTTCCTTAAAAATGGATATTACTATCATACAAAAAACATCTGACAAACTTCTTGAATATCAACCACTGGAAAGTAACATAAAAATGATTGTTACAAATGCGAAAAATAAAAAGTATTTAAAAGACATGCAAGTACTGATAGATCAATATTGTCGCGATGTTATGAAAAGCTATAAGATGGATTCTTTGTACTTTATGGATCTAAACGGTGCTTCAGTCATGTTTTATCAAATACTTCTTGATGAATATATAGTACCGCCGAACGAAACTTCTCAAGATAATGAACCACTTGAGGTTAAGAAAATAAAGCACGTTAATAAAGAAGAACAAGTATGCAGTGACTTATATGGATTTAAGATTTTTGATATAAATGCGAAATGTTCTTTTATAAAATGTACTTCCGAAAATCTTACAAGAGAGCTGGATATAAATAAAAAAATAATAGGAATAAGAGCCGGTCATGGATATGGTTTAAAAACAGCAGATATAGTAAATTATTATCACAGTATGGACTTAGATGTCATATATATTGCTTGTAATGAAGAGTTAAACTATAAGCCATGGGGATTTTTTGAAAAATTCTTTAAAGCATATTTCAAGTTATCATCTACTAAAGGACTTATAGATAAAACGTTAGATTTAAAGCCATATAACACATTAAAAAATGTATTATTCGACGAACCGGATGAGTTAACCTCTCCGGAAGATGCAAGATACAGATATATGGAACAATTTGTAAGTCTGTTAAGAAATACAAGACGATATGCGATAGTTGTTGATGGTTTTGAAAATATAGACAGTACATCTTTACAAACTTTAGAATTATATTTTGATAAATACGTAAACATTTATACAAATTTTGTGTTTATAACTGATGAAGATACTCCTGTACATTCAAAGATTAAAAGTCTTTTACAAACATTCTTGTATAAAGATATTACTATTCAAAAGAGTGATATGAATGAAATTATTTCAACAATTAGCGGAGATGTTTCTGATTTTATTCAATCTTTCTATTATGAACGTATAAAAGAATCTTTTAAAGGTTCAAGATTATATTTTGAACACGCAATAAAATATCTTATGGACGTAGGAGTATTGGTGCATTTTGATAATAAATTACTTATAAAAAATAATTCTTCTTTTATGCTGCCATCTGACCTAACTTCACTCATAAGAACGCGACTGAAGTCTTTAGGCAAATATGTAGATGCTTCAATGATTCTTGCAAACTCCGTATATCTTGGAGAAAGACTTGATGTTGCTACATTAGAACAGCTTGGCATAAATAAAGTTCAAGAAAATTTAAAGTTTTTAGAAACAGAAGGCTTTGGATTCATCAGCGGGAATGCTCTTTATATTAATAATTATAATCTTATTCGTCCGATAATTATTGCTTCTTTAAAATCGGATGTAGAAGAATTTATAGTAAAGAATATTCTTACTAAATTAGGTAAACTGATAGATAATACAACATTAATGTTTTTGATGGGTGTTCTTTCAAAGTTTAAGGAAGAATACCTACTTTTATGGAAAAATTCCCAAGTTGCAATTGCTATGGGTGATTATGATGCATATTTGAAAAATTGTTTGGGTTATTTATCACTTATTGATAAACTAGATGAGAATATTCCTCAAGAAGATATAGAAAGTAATAAAAAGGACATATTGCAAAATATACTTATAAGTTTATATTCGTATTCTCCATCAAAAATATATACAATTGGTGATATATTGCTTATGGATGCTATGCAGGAAGAAGATAATGATAAAATCGTTAAGCTGTCAAATTTAATGCTCCAAAGTGCATTAATTACGGCTAACTATAAAATAGCACAGTCTTTATTACATAATATACTTTCTCGTATGCCAAACTCATCTCTTATTGTAGACGGAGCAATAAATACTAAATTCTTGTTGTTATCTGTCGTAAATATAGAAATCATGTTTAATATAGGAAATTATAGAAATTGTATAGAATTAGCCGAAGACATTCTAAAAGTAATAAAACCTGAAATTATACAAAAAATTAAACCCGGTAATTTTTCGGAGAATTTATTTATAGAACATTTAATGGAAGCTTTTAGAATCTCCGGCATGGCAAAATTAATAGCTTGTGACAGCGATTTAGATGAGTTCTTTGATTCGATAAATAGAGCTTTGGGGGCTGAATTGCCAGATAAAGAGGCCATAATTGCAATAAAGGAATTTGTTGCAGGCAAGAATTATGTTCCTACAAATATTGAACTTGCGACACCATTTTCAAAAATTATTTATTTGTTGTTAAATGAGATATCACATTTGGAAGATGATTATAAATCTTTTGCACAAAATGTTTATCAAGCAAAATTACTTGCCGGAGATATGCACCAAACACAATTAGAGTTCTTGTGTGAAGCTTTAATCGGATATGCTTATGCAAAAGCCGGAGTAAAAGTCAAAGCGGAAGTTATTTTATCAGATATTATCGAAAAAGCGGGTAATTCAGCGATTTTTAGTGTAGTTGTTATAGCCAAATATTTGCTTGCAAAAATTAAAATAGAAAAAGATGAGTTGGATGATGCTCTGATATTGGTAAATGATTCTTTGGCTGATATTCAAAAATACAATAATCAAGCAAAAATTTATTATGCAATGTTTGAACGGTTATTTGTAGATATTGCGGAAAAACAAAAAAATATGTCAGTTGATATTGATATAGAAATGAATAAATTAAAGATGATATCTCAAAACGGTGAATTGGAAAGGATTGTAAGGTTATCAGAATATGTTCCAAAATCAGAGAACTCTAAATCTGAAACAGAAAATGCTTCCTATTTAGAAGAAGAAATTTCGGAAAATGCAGACGAAAGTAACGACTTTTCTGATTTAAAAACAAAAGAACATTAGACTAAGTTCTAAAGTACTATTTCCCCCTTTTTCCAATATACTTAATTAGAAACATGAAACTAAAATATACACTTTTTAGATGATGTCAACTTTAAAATTCTGTATTATTCTGATAGTCGAGGGATAGTGTTGCCTCATTATTGGGAGAGAAAAAGATGTTGAATACAGTTATTAAGCCAGAGCAAAATGAGTTTTCGATTTCTATAACTAAAAATTGGACACCGCAAGCTATAGAGTGTTATAAATTAAATGGAAATTGTGCTGAATGTTCTATAAGAAAAGCTCATTATACATTTGATTGCCAAATGCCAAAAGTAATTGAAATATTAAAAGTTATTTCTGGCGAACCGGATATTGAATAAATACAGTAATTAAACTTATTGATAAAATATTTATATATCGACTTATATAATATGGTCTTAGAAACTTTCTGAAATTCGACCTATATTTACCCCTCAGCAAGTACAATTGTAAAATCACTGCCAACAGAGAAATTTTCTGTCGGATCATAAACAAACTGAACCTTGTTTAATTCTGGTACTTTTTTCTGAAGCCAATTAAAGAATTCAACTGTTACAACATTTTTATTCGCTACAAATTTAGTATGTGAAAGATGAGTTATTTTCATTAAATTAACTTCGTATCCCAATTCTTGCAGTTCTTGTTGAATATCTAAAGCTTCTTTTTCTTTTAAAGGAGAATACATAATACCCGCCTTAAATTTTGAATAGTCATAATCAGATTTATCTCTGTATATCATCCTGTCAATTACTTCTTGTGTTTTTTGAGGGTCTAAAATCCAATAGCTTATATATCCTTTTTGGTTAGGTGCTCCAGGAAGTGTCGCAATCTCCATTTTATTTTCATCAACACCTTTCAGAAATCCTGCATACTGTGATAATTCATAATAGTTCATGTCAGTTTTTACATATGTATTACAAATATTTAAAATTTCAGGAATTTTTGTTATAGTATCAACCGATTTTAATTTTTCCATAAGGCTTCTTAAAAACCACTGTTGACGCTGGGTTCTGCCTATATCGCCAAGTCCGTCTTTTCTGTATCTTAAATATCCTACTGCTTGTTTGCCGTTAAGAACAGTATTTCCTTTATTCAAATCTATATGTAAATGACCTGCCCAATCGTGATATTTCATAGGTCGTTCAACGTAAATCGGTATTCCGCCTAATGCATCTACAATTTTTACGACAGCATCATCGTGAATAATAATATATTTATCAATCCTAATTCCGAAAGTTTCTTTTAAAGTCTTTTTTACAAGATTGACTCCGCCTATTGCGTGCGCTGAGTTAATTTTTGCAATGCCTTTGTTGTCAGGCAGATAAACTTTACTGTCACGCGGAATAGTAATTGCTTTTATAGTATGCGTTTTTGGATCAATATTTATAACCATTATTGTATCTGAACGCGTTCCATCCCATACGTCTGTTCCGTCACCATTTGAATCTACACCTAAAAGTAAAATATTTTGTTTTCTTGGTGCAAATGGAACTGAAAAAGAATTATCTCTTCTGTTAGATTTGAAAAAACCTTCCGAAGAGTCTGTTGTAACGGCATTGATTCTATTTAAAATGGATGTATTTTCAAGAATAATTAAGCATACAACAACAGCCATCAGTACTGCTGCCACAAACACAGTAAGCAACATAGCGAAATTCGAAGTTCCCTTTCTCTCGCTTCTGATTTTAGATAAAAATGCTCTGTATTCTTCTTGTTGATTATCAGCCAGTTTCATTTATATTTCTCTCTAAGAAAATTATATTTTAAGCAAAAACTAAAATCAATTAAATTTGCCATAATGTTTACAATAATCAATACCGCTCCTTTAAAAGAAGCGGTATTCTCTTTATATCCACACACATTAGAATGTTCATGCAACTTGTTTTTCTTTATTTTCAGAATTTATTGAACTCTCTTGCGCTATATCTTGATTGAGATTCAATTCAACTTCTTTTGCGCTGTCAGCATTATCTTTTAACGAGTGCTTGTACGCATTCAATTTATCACCAAGCCAGTTTGCAATAGGAGTCATAACAACCGGTGTAAAGTATCTGTATATAAACGCAAATACTGTGATTGAAGAAAGTGTTCTGAAACCCTTAATCTTTTTACTTAAAGTAGCTGCGTCAGTCTCCATTTTTTCTATAGCTTTTTTCTTAGCTTCACCGTCAAGTTTATTCAGATTTAATTTTTCTATATCAATTGGTCTTTGATTTATACCTGAATACCTGTATTCATTGCTTTTAACCCATTTTTCAATACGTTTGTCAACTTTATATGCTGCATATGTAGGGACTAAGAAACATAACCCTTGATTTATAGCCAGAGTTCTTCTTCTATCAGGGTCCAAGTCTTTGTTAGTAATTGTTTGATGCATATAAACACCACTTGTAATAAATGAACCAAATACTGTCATATGCTGAGTAAGGTTGCCCGGCAGTTTTGATAACCAAGCTGATGCTTTTTGTAAAGTCGGACTTTCTAAAAGTGGTTTGCCATAGAGTTTACCTAAGAACTCTCCGACTTTGTCCATAAGTTTATCCCAAGCTCCTCCAATTACTCCTTTTGATTTCGGGGTTCCTTTTCCTTTAAAACTTACTGCTTTTGTATCTTCATTTGTTTTTGGTTCAATTTGTTGAGATTGTACTTGCTGCGCAACAATCTGATTTGATTTGTTTTTAGCGGACGATTTTTGAATATGGAATATATTCTTTAATGCCCAAGGTATTAAAGCAATAGTAGTTGCTGCAATCGGAATTCTAAATGCCAAATCAGGAACCCAAGTCAATGTTTTTAATAAACCTGCATTTTCGACTTCTGCTAGTGCCATTTTGTCATCTATTTCTGTACCAAGTTTACCATCTATACCATTTTCTTGATAAGAAGTATATTTATAAACTCTTTCTTTTTCATCATATCTTTTAGCGCCTGAAATACGCGGTTTGTATTCTGCTGTTTCAAAAGGTGAAGTCGCTCCAATTTCATCCAAATCGAGTTTCCATTGTTTACCATTTATGTCCTTCCATTTTCTAAAATCAACGACTTCATATTCTGTTTCTTTTGAACCTTTTTTAACAGGAAGTTTTTTATACATTGAATTGATATCTAACTTACCCCAATTTGAATTTGTTCCTTTTGAATCATTTATAAGTTTTTCCATAAATGAGTGATCCAAATCTTTAAGTAAGATTTGAGCACCGTTCATACCCTCTTCTTGAACCTTGATACCTAATCTTGCCATATCAATTACATCATATAGTTTTGAACCGTCTTGTAATACTACATCATTAAAAGATGCACCCTTTTGTGCAGCCCAGTTTACTTTTTTACCATGAAGCAATAAATCAAATGTTTGTTCAGATACATCTGCTAAATTTTTCATTTCAGGCAGCAGTTCACCTTTTTTCATTTCAGCTATAAATTTACGTCCGTGTACATCGAGCCATTCTTTGATATCTTTTCTTGAACCATCTGCATTTTTTATAGATTTTGTTTCTAAGTGCGGATATAGACGTTTTAATGTATCTTCTTTTAAGTTCTTCATCATTTTTTTCATTACATAATTATTACCGGCTTTAAAAGGAGCCGTTAATAAAAATGCAGTTCCAAAACCTAAAGCACCTGACATTAAGGCATGACTTGATGCGTAAATGTTATCTTCTTTATTTTTCTTTGTTGGTAATGTTACAATCGTACCGGCACGAGCTGCGCAAGCACCTGCTGCAACAAGAGCTGTTGCAAGAGTCTCATAATCTGTTACATCCAGCGCCTTATTAAAAAAGGAACCAGTTAAAAACTTGTCCCTTTTTTGCGTTTCGGGGACACCTTCTTTTTTAATATCCCCTACTTTTTTGCTTATACTCTTAATCATTTTTTTGCCGTCTTTTAAATTCTTAGGCAATTTTTTCCCAAAAGAAATTGACGAACCATAAAGTTCCGCTTTATCTGCCGACAATCGCGGCATAAGCATTTGTTCTGAATAATTTTTTAATCTAAAGTCCTTTGATACACTGTTGGTCGTTTGTTGATTTTTGTTTTGTACTAAAGTATTTAGATCTTGCGTTGTATGAATCTTCATCATAGTTTCCAATCTAATTTATGTCCTACACTACTTATAATAAAACAAACCAAATTTTTTTTTGCTAGTTCGTTACAATTTTGTTACAATTGTGATAGATGTATAGTAAGAAGAGGATTTGAGAAAGATGGCTAAATATAAATTTTTGCTAAAAATTTTAATAGTAACACTTTTTCTCCTAATATCTTATACAAGCCATGCTCTGGCTTTTGACCTTGATGAGACGGTAGATGATGATATCAGAAAAAATTATGATTCTTCAAAGCTTGTGAAAGATACAAATTCGGATGAATTAGAAGTTCTGCCGGATTTACCTGAGAATTTAAAAAATGAACCAAGCATAAAATCTGAGTCAAAAAAGACTCCTGTTAAGCCTTTAACAATAAGAAATGTTAAAATTTCAAAAGGAACTTCTTTCGACGTTGTAAATACAGGTAAGATATCAGATTGGCAAACAAAAGGAACGGTTGTAAAATTTAAAACAAATTCAATTATACATAAAAAAGGGTATACAATACCTGCATCTACAGTTTTTATCGGTGAAATTGTTGAATCACATCAGCCTCAAATATCTTGTAATGGAGGTTTGGTTGCAATTAAAATTAACACTATTATATATAATGGTGAATCCATACCGCTAAAAGCATATATTACAAGAGCAAATGACAAAATTATTTTTTTTAATGACATAAAGGGTGAAAGAAGATATTTAAAAACCATGTGGAAAAAAGGAAATTGGGGACGTTCAATTTTAAATAGAATGTTGACATTAACCGTAAATTTAGGAGGAAAAGGTTCTACTATTTTACTTGCTCCATTTCCGTTTGCGTATGGAACATTGTGCTTTGGTTTGAATACACTTGTATCTCCGGTAACTGCATTTTTCTCAAAAGGGGGACATGTTACTATTAATAGCGGTAGTAAGTTTAGAATAAAATTAACAGATGATGCGTATGTTAATTAAATTAATATGCTAAATTCAATAAAACACCTTTTGGTCTAAATTAAAGTATTTAGAAATGAATAAAATAAATAATTAAAATGAGGGGTTGACAAGCATGTTTAAAATATGGTATAAAGTTAGTGGGGTAAATGTATATTTTTGAGTCTTGCACACATTGCAAGACTTTCCTTTTGTCTGAGGATAAAATGGGCTTAGAAGAGGTAAAGATGGACGATAATAAAATTATTATAACTGTTTCAGGAACGGACAAAGTAGGAATTGTTGCAAATATTGCTACAATATTAGCAAAGTATAAAGTCAATATAGAAGACATAAAACAAACTCTTATGCAAGGACACTTTGTAATGTTCATGTTATGTGACATAGAACATTCAGAATTAAACTTTAAAGACCTGAAAAATGCTCTAGTAGAAGAGGGAAATAAAATGGAAGTAGAAGTTTGGGTTCAAAAAAAAGGTATATTCGAGAAAATGCACACTGTATAGAGTATTTGAGCCTAAGCAAATTCAAAATCGCAAATTATAATAATGAATAATGAAACGGAAACAATAAAAGAACTTACGGAATATTTCCGTAGGATGAATAAAAAAATGACATTGCTGAAGTTAATCATGCAGGCAAAAACCGAGTATGACAAATGTAATTTTGAATCCGGTAAACAATCTTTGATTGAAGCATACTTGCTGGATAAACATAACCCTGTTACCTTGAGAGGATTAGGGTGCATTAAACAGGCAGAGGGAAAGTTTAATTCGGCAATAAGATATTTTAAAAAGGCATTAAGATATTCGGAAAATAAAGAAGTTGAATATTCTCTTTTGGGTATGGTGTATTATATTCAAGAAAAATTGGATGATGCGGTAGAATATTTTAATCTTGCGATTGACTGTAATGATAGTTATGAAAGGGCATACGAAGGCAGAAATCAAGCAATGCTTGAAAGACACCTTAAAATAGTTGACTTACAGGAAAATTTAAGCAAAAGGTTCTAGTTTATAGTATAATTAAACTAATGGAAATATAAATGGAGAAAATGATGAGTAAATATTTATTTGAAGTTGGTGTTGAAGAATTACCTTATAAATTTATACCTATGGCTATAGACCAATTAAGACAAGGATTTGAAAAGTTTTTGAATGACAATAATGTCGGATTCGATAATGTAAAAGTCATGGCGACTCCGCGCAGACTTGCTGTTATTGTTGATGGACTAGCAAGCTCTCAGCCTGATGTTGAAAAAGTTGTTAAAGGTCCGATTGCAAAAGTAGCATTTGATGAAAACGGTAATTTAACAAAAGCAGGTGAGGGATTTGCAAACAAGAACGGAGTTTCCAAAGATGATTTATACGTAGAGGACAATTACGTTCACGCAAAAATTTCCATAAGGGGTAAATATACAAAGGAACTTTTACAAGAGAATGTACCAGTAATATTTTCTAAACTTCAAGGTCCTCACTTTATGAGGTGGGGAAATAACGATGTAAAATTTTCTCGTCCTATCCGTTGGGTATTATCAATATTAGATAGTGAACAAGTTCCGGTTAGAATTATTGATAAAGATTCTTCTAATCTGACTAACGGTCACAGATTCTCTACTCAAAATATAGTTATTAATAATCCGGATGAATATATTTCAAAATTAAGAGATGCGAAAGTTATTGTTGATCAAGATGAACGTAGAGCGAAAATACTTGAATTAACAAAAATTGAGGCTGATAAACTTAATGCAGTTACTAAAATTTCTGATGATTTATTGGAAGAAGTTACATTTATTGTTGAGTACCCTGTTGCTGTTACTTGTGATTTTGATACGGCATATCTTACTATTCCGCAAGAAGTTGCTGTTACGGTTATGGAAACTCACCAAAGGTATTTTGCTCTCTATACAAAAGAGGGTAAATTAATAAATAAATTTGTAACAATAACAAATTATATAGGTAATGAATTTGAAAATATTAAAGCAGGTAACTTGAGAGTAATAAAGGCCCGTCTTGATGATGCGGTATTCTTCTTTAATGAGGATACTAAAAAGCCGTTAGAAAGTTATGTTGAAAGCTTAAAAGGTATGACTTTCCAAAAAGGTATGGGTTCTGTTTATGATAAAACACAGAGAATCATTAAACTTTCCGAAAAAATATCATCAGTACTCGGCATAAACAAACCATCAATCAAGAGAACCGCAGAACTTTGCAAAGCTGATTTAGCAACAAATCTTGTGTTTGAATTTACTGAACTTCAAGGATTTATAGGCGCGGATTATGCACGCGTAAGCGGCGAGGAAGAAGGTGTTCAAAATGGTATAAGAGAACACTATTTCCCATTGAATGCAGACTCTGAAACAGCAAAAAGCATTGAAGGTCAAGTTGTTGGTATAGCCGATAAGATTGATACAATTTGCGCAGTATTTGCAGCAGGTAAAAAACCTACAGGTTCTTCTGACCCTCTTGGTGTAAGACGTGCAGCTTTAGGAATTATAAAAACGATTTTAGAACATAATTTGAAATTGAATTTGTCTGAAATAATCGAACAAGCAATTTTATATTTACCTATCAAAGCTGATGTTAAAGCTGATGTGGAAGAATTTTTCGTTCAAAGATTAATTATCTTCTTGAATTCAGATTACTCAAAGAATGTTCTTGAGGCATGCTCTGCAAATAATCCTTGTAAGGACTTAAATGATTATGTTTTGAGAGTAAAAGCAGTAAGTACGTTAAAAGACGAAAAACTGCTTGAAAATGCAAACAGAGTTCTCAGAATTCTAAAAGAGGACGCAAATGAAAAAATTGATACAGCATTGTTTGTAGAACAAGCGGAAAAAGATTTGTTTGCTGCAGTTCAAGGTGTAAACTTCAATGGGGATTACGGAAAATATTTGAACGATTTAATCTCAATAAATTCTGTAGTTACAAAATTCTTTGATGATGTTTTAGTTATGGATAAAGATGAAAAAATTAAAAATAACCGTCTTGCGCTTTTAAGCAATCTAAAAGATAAATATACTTTATTGACGGATTTTAGTAAACTGTAAAATGTTAAAAAATAGATTTAATTGTGTGGCTATACGCATAATTAAATCTATTTTATTAATCATCAATTAACTTAATTTCATTCTTTTTTATTGCTTTTTTAAGATTTTTTAGGGCGGCATTAAAACTTTTGGGGTGAGTGTCAGAGTTGTTTATTTTATAAATGTAATATCCCAATTGATTAATTTTTTCTTCTGCAATTTTTATAGCATACGATACTTCATAAAGAGAATCATCATCTTTATGTGTTTCGCAGAACTTATTTATAAGCGAAATTATCTTGTGTATATCACAAATCATACCGGATGCTGTATACAAACTTTTTCTTAGTGTTTCACATTCTTTGTTCATAAATTATCCTCCTTTTATCCATATATGGATAACATAGGTACATAATAAATCATATTATACATATATGCAACGAAAAACTGAAAAAACTTTACAATTCCGCAAAATTTTAGGCAATCTTATAACAAAACTTAGGTTGGATAAGACAGGTCTATCTGGTAATAAACTTGCAAATGAATACGATATAGGTAACGGTAATATTTCAAGAATTCAAAACGGTGAGGTTGATTGCAAATTTGTAACATTATGGAAAATATCCGAATCGCTAGGTTTAAAGTTTTCTGAATTTGCAAAGCTTTTGGAAGAAGAACTCGGAGAAGATTTTAAATTAATAGATGAATAGAGATACTAATTTTTTATATTGCGAATTCCGCGAGTTATTGCTTCAAGGATTCTTCTAACTTTTACAATTTCTATTCCCTCAAATTTTTCTTGAACATCATTGGCTTCCGGAATGATAATGCGTTTGAATCCCAGTTTTTGAGCTTCATTTATACGTTTTTCTATATGATTAACCGCTCTTATTTCTCCGGAAAGTCCAAGTTCTCCAACAATTGCTGTCTGAAGATCAAACACTACATCTCTTACACAAGTTACAATTGCTAGGGCAATTCCTAAATCTGCAGCAGGCTCATTAACATCAATGCCACCGATTACATTTACATAAACATCTTGCTTTGAAAGATTTAAGCCGATTCTTTTTTCTAAGACAGCAAGTATTTGAAGGACTCTTCCTGTATCTACACCATTTGCAACTCTTCTGGGGGCAGGGTAAGGGGTTGTTCCCACCAATGCTTGAATCTCAACCAGTAATGGACGAGTGCCCTCGCTTGTTACAATTATAGTGCTGCCTGGGGTTTGTGTTTGATTGTATTCTTTCAAAAATAATTCACTGGGATTTATAACTTCTGATAACCCATTGCTGCCCATCTCAAAAATACCCACTTCAGAAGTATTTCCGAAACGATTTTTTATAGAGCGCAGAATTCGATATGTTTTATATTTGTCTCCCTCAAATTGGATTACTGCATCAACCATATGTTCTAAAACCTTAGGACCTGCAATATTTCCCTCTTTGGTGACATGACCTATTACGATAATTGAAATATTTTGAGTTTTAGCAGCTTGCATTAAGGTATTGCAGCATTCTCTAATTTGGGAAACACTTCCTGCAGAACTTTGAATTAATGAAGTATAAATTGCTTGAATACTATCTACAATTACTAAATCAGGTTTTAAATCTTCAATATGTTTTTTTATTAATTCTAAATTTGTCTGCGGGTAAATATAGAGATTGTCGGATTTAACACCTAATCTTTCAGCTCTGAGTTTAACCTGTCCTGCGGATTCTTCAGCAGATACGTATAAAACATTTTTATTTTGTTTACACAATTCACCGGAAGTTTGTAAAAGAATCGTAGATTTTCCGATTCCGGGGTCTCCTGCTATCAGCACCAGAGAACCTTGAACTATGCCACCTCCTAAAACTCTATCAAATTCAGAAATATTAGTTGATAATCTTATCTCAGAATTCATTTCTATCTCCGACAATTTCATCGGTGGGGTAGAATCTATAACATCAATAACATCTTCTTTTTTAGCGGTAATAAAATCCCGTTCTTCAACGAACGAACTCCAACTCCCGCATTCAGGACATTTACCTAAATAGCCGGCAGTTTCATATCCACAATTCTGGCACACATATTTTGATTTAACTTTTGCCATTTTAAACTAGTTCTTATTAACCGGAATAATCAATTTTTGACCGATAGAAAGGGCATTTGGATTTGCCATTTTATTGGCTTCTTGTATTAAGTTAACTTTCTCCATGCTGAACGAACCATAGAATCTGATAACAATACTTTCTAAAGTATCACCCTCTTTAACTGTATATTCTTCATTAAGAATTACCGGAGTAGAAACAGTTTTTGTTGTATCAGCAGGTATAAATCTAAATTTCGCATTTTCGGTTTGAGCAGGTTTAACCTTTGGAATAGCATCTTCTTTAGGAGCTGACAAATTAATAAGTACACTTACAAAAGTAGTAATTAAAAGAGTAATGATAACTCCTGTAATAAGACCCATTACAAAATAAACTTGCGGAGCTTTTTCATTTTTACGTTGTCTTGTTGCAACTCCTAAATTCTGCCATAATGCATCAAGTTCTCTGCTTTTAGCCTGTTTTCTGTAAAAGTCTTCATCTTGATGTTCCCTATTATAGCGATTTAAAGCTTCCATCATAGCAACTTTTTCTTTTGTAATATTAGATCTTCTAAGTGTTGTACTTTTCATATCTCCTCACTAATTCTAAGGCTTACACCCCTATATACTATGAATCTAACATGAAAAATTACTTCGTGCAAATTTGTAAAGAATTAATATTAAGTTTTGTAAAAATTAGGAGCTTGCGGAAAAATTAAAATTTTGTCTTGGATTTCCTCCTGCTCAAGCCTGTCACTCACTGTGCTAAAGCACTTGTTCGTTTCGG
>CAJOOM010000041.1 GCA_905236775.1 Candidatus Gastranaerophilales bacterium | reverse complement strand
ATTTAGTTTGCCCGTTGATAACCGAGAACAGCTCTCGGACTCGCAATCCGGATATACCAATCACAACGTCAAAACCGTGGCATCCCCTTAATTATTTTTGAGGAACATGAACGGCTCCGTTCGGAAACCTGCTTGTCTTGCGTTTCCGCAAGCCAACACCGTTTCCTCTCTCCACCTCGCAGATTACATCTGCTCGGCTTGCCCTATGCACTCGCCGTGCGGGCGTCAAAACCGTGGCATCCCCTTGGATATTTTTCAATGTGCTTACATACAGTTTATACTGAGTTTACCTTATTTTCAAGTATTGTTAGAATTAACTATGCATATCCCACAATATGAGAAACTCCTGCGGAGTATCCTGCTTGTGCAGCTGTACTTATAGTATCACCAACAGAATAATTACCGTGCAATCCTGATGTAACTTCTGTTAGCAATGACTCTGCACCATTCTCTTCGCCAGGCAGCGGAGGAATTGCTGTTGGATTCACGAAAAAATTCACAGGTCTTGCATTGCGCTCATAACTGGGATTTTCTTTTAAAAAGTTTACTGGTATTGTCATATGTTATCACTTGCTCCTATGGTATATATATTCCATATTTTTGCTAAATAATAACATGATTAAAGCAAATTTTTACAAAACTTAATAAATTAACGATAAAATCCAGTAATAAGTTAATTTTGCTCATTAAGCATTTTGCAATCCGCGTTTGAATTCTTCCGGACGGCTTGAACGAGAAAGCGCATCTTCTAAAGTAACTTTTTTCTTCAAATACAAGTCACGCAGTGCCATCTCCAATGTTTGCATACCAAATCCTGAATTTGTTTGCATTGTAGAATAAATCTGTGCGGCTTTTGACTCACGAATCAAGTTAGCAATAGCCGGAATAACAAGCATAACTTCTTGTGCCATTACACGACCTTGCTTTGAACCATCCGGCTGCAACAACGGAAGTAATGTTTGAGAAAATACTGCAACCAATGAGTTAGAAAGTTGAACTCTAACTTGTTGTTGTTGTCCTTCCGGAAATACGTCAATGATACGGTCAATAGTTTGCGATGCTGATGAAGTATGCAGGGTTCCGAATACCAAGTGACCTGTTTCTGCAGCAGTAAGCGCTAATCTTATTGTATCTAGGTCACGCATTTCACCGACCAGAATAATATCAGGGTCTTCACGAAGAGCAGATCTAAGTGCATTCGCAAAACTTCTTGTATCCTGTCCAAGTTCTCTCTGGTGAATAATAGAACGTTTAGACGGATGAATAAACTCGATAGGATCCTCAATTGTTAAAATGTGTTCAGAACGTGTTTCATTAATATAATTAATCATTGCCGCAAGAGTGGTTGACTTACCTGAACCTGTCGGGCCAGTAACAAGAACCAAACCTCTTGGCTTTTCTGAAACCTTTTTACAAGTTTCTGATAAGCCTAACTCTTTGAAATCAGGTACTTTAGATGTAATTACACGGAATGCTGCAGCATAATTACCTCTGTCTTTATATATGTTTACACGGAAACGGCTTAATCCTTGAATACCATATGAAAAATCTAATTCCCAATCTTGTTCAAGTTTACGTCTCTGGTCTTTATTTAGCATTGGAAATAGTAATAATTCTACTTCTTCCGGTTTTAAAGCAGGAACATCCATTCTTTGAAGATTTCCATCTATACGAACAACCGGGGGTAAACCTGCTGATATATGTAAATCTGAGCCTCTTTGTTTTACTACAACTTCCAAATATTTTTCTATAAGCATTATAAATTGCCCTCTTAAATTAGCACTCTTCTATACTAAAATCATATCACGGAATAATTAGTTTGTAAATATATTGAGTGAAATTTACCAAACGGAGAGGTAACGTTCTCCACTGTCCGGTACAATTGAAATAATAAGTCTTTCAGGGTATTTTTTTGATAATTCTTTTGAGGCAAATAAATTTGCTCCGGCACTAATTCCACAAAAAATTCCATGATGTTGTGCCATCTCTTTTGCAGTTTTTATTGCATCATCTCCACTTACAGTTAATATTCCATCCAAATTTGAACCCTTACATATTTCAGGAATAAAATTCGCTCCTATGCCTTGAATTTTATGCGCTCCTGCAATACCTTTAGTAAAGAGTGGACTTTCCTCAGGCTCTACACCATATACCAGAGCACTTTTTAAATAGTGTTTTATACCAAAAGCAGTTCCTCCTGTACCTATTCCTGCGACAACAACTATATCCTGTTCTCCTGTTTCTTGCTTAATTTCTCTTGCGGTTTGTTCGTGTGCTTTAGGATTGTCAGGATTAGAAAATTGCATTGGTATATAACTGTTCTTAATTTCATTGTGTAACTCATTTGCCTTATCTACCGCACCTTGCATCCCTTTGTCTTTAGGTGTCAAAACTAATTCAGCGCCGTATGCAGATATAGATTTTCGACGTTCAATTGACATGCTTTCCGGCATACATATAATTATTCTTAATCCCAGTACGGCTGCGCACATTGCAAGTCCAATCCCTGTATTCCCGCTTGTTGGTTCTATAATGACGGTGTCTTTATTTATTTCGCCTCTATCCATTGCATTTTTTATCATTGAATAAGCAGCCCTGTCTTTTATAGAATTTGAAGGATTATAATATTCCAATTTTAAGCAAATATTATCTGAATATTTTACTAACGGAGTATTGCCAATTAATTCAAGCACATTATTATATATCATATTTACCTCTCTTTTCCTATTTCTTGAAGTTCTACAATTTTACATAATCTGGAACTTGGTTTTTCGCATTTTTCATTTTTAAATATTGTTCTTTAAGTTTATCTTTTTCTTCCGGAGTTGCATTTTTAGCTTTGTTATCAATTTGTTCATATAACTCTCTTTCAGCATCATTAGCTTTTATATAAACATCCATTTCCTTTCCTTTTTTAAACGCATTAATTTTACTATCATAGGCAATTTTTGGAGCATTAAATGCTGTATATAAGAGCGCAAATCCGCTTATGCCAACAGCAACAAGTGCAGCAAAAATGCCGATACCTTTTAAAATTTTATTATTTTTTACTTCTTTTTGTTTTTTCTTAAATTCTTGTTCGATTTTTTTGACATCATCAAATTTCTTGTTTGCGCTTTTTTTAGAATAATCCCATAGTGATTCGGCAACAAAATCACCACCATCATCAATAAGTTCTAAAAACAAATATGCACCCAAGCCCAATCCTCCAATGAAAGTGGTCTTTATAAGATTCATAATTTCCCCTTTTCTTGAAATAGGATTATCATCACCCAATTTTGCGGGAGTTTGGGCAGTTTCCTTTTTTCTGCGAAAATTCGTGAAAGAACAAATTGTATTATTCAATTTTGGTGTAATTTGTTGTATCAAATCGCTGTCCTTATTTTCAGGTGAAAAAGTGATTTAGTGATTATATAATTATCAATTCAAATCGCAGCTCTGTTTATCGTATAAGAGCTTATTCACTTAGTGAGCGCAAGCGAACGAATCGCCTATTCACTTTTTAGACTCCTTTAACCATTATCCCATTGCCATTATCAGCCATTTTAACTGTTGCGTAATGATTGATTTTGTCATCTAATGATACGTTTTCATCTTTAACTTCATCGTCTATATTCTCATAAATGTTTGATTGAGCCGATTTTTGGCGTGAGAAAACATCCATTTCCTTTTCTCTTGCGTACGCATTGACTTTTGTATTATATAATTTTGATGGCAAAGTAAGGGCTAATGTAGCCAATCCTGCAACAGCACCAATTAATGTCGGGTATTTCCATCCGCTTGCTTTTATACTATCAAAAACTCTTGATCCCATGCCTGCTATAATACCAACTAATGTACTTCCTCCAATAGAACCCAATATTGCCAAATTTCTTTCTGAACTTCTGCTAATCGGATTTTCATAATTACCATTATTTGCTTTAAAACTGGGCTTTTGATAATTAGAATAATTGTTAAAACTTACCGGTTGAATTGCCATAAAACCTCCTATACACATTCACTACAATTATATAAAAACAAAAACATAAATGAAATTGCTCTTTTTTTTGTTTTTGTTAATTTTTGTAACAATTTTATCGTTTTACGCAATTCGGGACGATAGAAATACTTTATATATATGTAAGACATAATTAAACGAAACACATAACACAACCTTTCATACAACCTACACACTAACCTTCTACACATGAGGAATTAATAAAAAAATTCCGAACCCTAATCGCAAGATCAGGGCTTTTTATTTTTTCCGCAAATTCATTGAGTTCTGTTATAATATAAATAATGGTGACCTATAAAAGCTATAAAACTTAAATGTAGCAGTCTAAACAAAAAGTGGCGGAAGATTCTCGCTCCTTGCGTGAGAGAGGTTGAGGGTACAATTTGTCAAAATTTAAGTTTTTAGAGGTTATCTAATATGAATTGTTTATACGGAGAAAAAGATAATGTATAAGTGTAAAGAATGCGGTGCTGAATATGAAAATAAACCTGATTACTGTGATTGTGGCAATGATGAATTTGAAATAATAGAATTGGCACCTTCAAAAAAAGATAATTCGCCGAAAAATGTTGAGCAAAAAGTGTATGCTGAAAATGTTGAAAACAAAACTCAAATTAATAATGAATTATCATCAAAAAATAATGCTTATAATATCCAAAATTCTTCAACCAATCTTTTTAAAGATTCTGTTGAACCGTATTCAGTTGTAATTTTTATTCTTTGTTTACTTCTGTCTGCATATATTATATTTTTTGCTTGGAATTATAAACAAATAGATACTGATAAAAAAGTTGATTTTGAGAATTCAAAAGCGGAACAAAATATTCCTGCAAATATAGAAAAAATTTGGAATAATACACCGCCCAAAATAGAAAATAAAATTACTGAAGATATTTCAAAGCAGAAAGAAATTAAACAAGTTATAAACGAATTGCCGTCACAGCAAGTTCAAGAAAACAAACCTAAAACAACCCGTGTAATTTTACAAAAGCAAACTCCAAAAATACAAATACAAAAAACTCAAACTCCAAAAAGCACTACAAAATCATCAGTAGCACAAAAAGTTAATACACAAAAAACTGATGTAAAAATTGCTGAACAGCAAAAGAAAGCAGCAGAAGAGGCTGCAAAAAAACAAGCATTAGCGGAACAAGAACGCAAAAAAGCAGAAGAACTTCAGATAAAAAAATTACAAGCAGAGCAAGCAAAAAAGGCAAAAGAGCTAAAAGAGCAGCAAGAAGCTGCCGCCAAACAAGCATTAAAAACTTATAAAAATAACTTAAGAAATACAATTGCCAAAAAGATTGATTTTACAAGAGTAATTGGCGATGGATCCTGTACTGTTAGTTTTAGGATTGATTCGTCCGGCAAACTTATTAACCGTTCTTTTAGCAAGCAATCGTCAAATAATACACTAAATGATGCAGTTTATGAAGCAATGATGTCAACTCCGACTTTTAATGTCCCGCCTTCTGGATATAAAAATGAATTATTAAATTTAAATATAAAATTTTATAATGGCAATTTTGAAATATTTATAAATTAGACTAGCAAATTTTTTTTTTACAGGTTTTTATATGAAAAAGGAAATTTGCAAATGACAATGTTCGGCGATTATAAAGCATATAAAAAATATGAACCAATGTACTCTTCATGGAAAAACAGTCGTGAAGTGGCAGAGGCTAAAAGACGTAAGTACATAGAATTACATCCTGAAGTTATAAACAAAGAGGATATCCAAAAAGGTAAAAATTTGCTTCGAGCAATTGATATTATGGATGAATACTCTCAAAAAAAGGCTGAAAACATGGAAGCAGCAACGGAGCCTATGATAAATTTGGGATTAGAGCTTGCAAGTCTTGCGGGAGGTGCTATTGGTTTTAGTTTGGGAAAAATAAAGCCTATTGGCGAGTTTTTTGCAAAATTTGCATCAAAAGGTAGTAAGTACACAAAAATAATTCAATTGGGAATTCCAGCCGGCATTGGTATGATATTAGGTTCATTTGCGGCATTCCCTCTAATGGCTTGGGGAGCAAAAGCAGAAGTAGGTGCTTCCAGAAAAGGTCGTTTTGAAGCTATGAGAAAAGAGCTTGATAATCCTAACGGTTTTGCGATTTTAACTCCGGAACAAATAGAAGAAGCAAAAACAAAATCTCAATTTGTTGTATTAGACAAAGATAAGAAGAAAAAAGTTTCGGAAAAAATTGTAAAAAGTCTAGATTCTTTAAAAAACATGGCAATTGATTCAAAAGAATATAAACTTCAAAGAGCAAAGTTTGAACAAGAACTGGCTGCTGATGAGAAAAACTTAAATAAGAAAGTCTCAAAAGAAGAAATTGAAAAAGCCAAAAAAGACCAACAGATTTTAACAAAATTGGTTGAAAAAATTGATATTGCATCGCAAGATTATGCGGAAAATTCGGAATTAGCGGTTCAAACAGGGATACTTACAGTCGGCGGCTTTTCTGCACTAATGTATTTCGGATTAGAAAAATTATTGAACAAAATGAATGTTAAATCTGCGCAAAAAATTGCAAATATTGGAAAAGTCGCTGGATTTACCGCTTTAGCCGGAATGGGGATTTTAGGTGCAATGATTAATAAAGAAGCATCAAGAGTCGGACGATATAAAGTAAAACAAGAACTTTTAAAAGATGAAAACAATTTTGTATATGTAAGTGATGATAAACTTAATGAAATTAAAGATGTTGATATAAAAACCAAAAAGAAACAAAATATTTTTTCTTTCTTGATTACGGCTCTAAAGGATAATAGAGAATACAAAAAATATAAAAAATCTGAATTGAAAAATGAACAAAAATTTTATAAAGCTATTGAAACATTAAAGTTGTCAGACGAACAAATAAAAGATGCAAAAAGATTACAAAAAAACACTTTTAGAACATTTAATAAAGTTGATGGAAATTCTCAAAAATATGCAGAAAGTATAGAGGCTTTGGGTCAAGCTATAGCATATCCAATAAGTGAAGTTCTGGCATTAGCATCTTTGGTTTTTGCGGTTCCGTATCTTATGAAAGCTATAAAAGAACCACAAAATAGGAATTTAAATTTTGCAAAATATTTTGGAATTGTCATGCTAAGCAGTGTTCCGTCAATATTTTTAACAAATTATATTACAAAAGAACAGAAAAAAGCTTCCAGAATTGCTGATATGAAATCTATAAATGAACTAAATGATTATAGAAAATTTATTTAATAATCCTTTGTTTTATCTATGTTCTTAGAATTGGAGCGGAATTCAAAAGAGTTTTTGTATATTCTTCGTGCGGAAAATTAAAAATTGATAAAGTATCATTTTCTTCTATTAATTTCCCAAAATACATAATTCCTACTCTATCTGCTAAATATCTTATAACATTCAAATCATGTGATATAAATAAGATTGTTAAATGTCTTTGTTTTCGGAGTTCTTTAAACAAATTAATTATTTGAGCTTGTATACTTGCATCCAGAGCGCTAACCGGTTCATCAGCAATTAAAAATGGCGGATTTAAAACTAAAGCTCTTGCAATAGCAATTCTTTGCCTTTGTCCTCCGGAAAATTCGTGAGGATATAAGTCCAGCACGGACTCTTGTAAACCTACATCATTAAGAATCTCCTTAATTACAGCTTTTTTTCTGGACTTTGAAAAACTTGTATTTATATCAAGCGGTTCTTTCAGTATATCTCCTATTTTCATTTTTGGATTCAAACTGGAATATGGATTCTGAAATACCATTTGAACTTGCTTTGGGTATTCTTTTTTTTCATCTTTTGTATGATTAATGATATTCTTGCCTTTGTAAAATATTTCTCCTGATTTGATTGGTACAAGCTTTGTTATAGCTTTTGCTGTTGTTGATTTCCCACAACCGGATTCACCTGCCAGAGCATATATTTCACCTTCTTTAATGGAAAACGTTATATTATCTACAGCTTTTACAAATGTCTTACATCCGTTTTCTTGATTTGTTGCGGTATATTCTACTACTAAGTTTTTTATTTCCAATAAATTTTTCATGAAACTATTCTAGCATTGTATTTTTTATATGTGAATAGGTAAATTAGCGAGATGCTAAAAAAAAATTTATGATAAAATCAGAAATGGGGGTAAATATATGATTAGATTTTTTAACAGATATATTGGTATCAAAAATTTTATATTTTTTGTTTTAGCAATACTATTTTTGCTATTTATGGTCAAGATAAAAGATATTGCAATATTGTTCTTTGCATCATTTGTAATATCTTGTTCATTGAATCCCATTGTAGATAAACTGTGCGAAAAATATAAGCGATTTACTCGTCCTGTGGCATCTACTCTTGTTCTTGTTGGAGCGCTTTTTATAGGATTTATATTCATAATTCCTATTATTATTATGGGAGGATATCAAATAAGTTCATTTTTAGCAACTCTTCCTGAGCATATAGAACACGCAAAAGAATTTTTACTCGGAATACCGTTTTTTGAAAATACTAATTTAACAAATATGGATTTTGGAGGGATTGTATCTTCTATAACAGGTTTTACTTCTGATATAGTGAGTCGTTCTATTACATTCAGTAAGGAAGTAGCTGCTTTTTTAATATACTTTTTGGCAGCTTGCATTATAATATACTACTTTATGGCTGATAAAGATGTTGTTAAAAAGGGTGTTTTATATTTATTCCCTAATGATTTGAAAAATAAAGCAGACGAAATTATCGAATCAATTTCTCAAAAAGTCGGTGGATACGTTTTAGCTCAAGTTGTAACCATGGCAAGCGTAGGACTCATCGTTGTTATTGGATTGATAATTTTAGGTGTTGATTATGCTTTAATTTTAGGGTTAATAACAGCAGTCTTTGACCTTGTACCTGTTGTTGGACCAGCAGTGGCACTGGTAATAATTCTTCTTGCAGTTTCTAAAATGGGAGTGCTGAAAATAGGATTAGTTATATTAGTTTTTGCATTTGCTCAGTGGGCAGAAAATAATCTGGTAAGACCATATATTTTCGGAAAACTTCTGGATTTACACCCGCTTATAATATATTTCTTTTTATTAATTACTGCGCAATCTTTGGGTTTGGTAGGTGTAATATTTGCTCCAGCTATAGCTGCTACTTTTTGTGTATTATTAGAAGAACTTTATATCAAAAATATTAACTGAGCTTATTATAAAGGTACTAATGATAAAAAAGAGGATGACATATTTATTAGTCATCCTCTTTTTTTTAAATTGAATCTTTAAATTAGCTTATTAACCAAAAGCTTTACCAATTCTTTCTGCTGCATCTTGTTGAATTTTCTTCATGGCTTCTAAGAAACCTTGCTGCATCTTGTACTGTAAGCCTGCATTAAACAAATCCATTTCCATTTGAGCATCCATTGCGCTTAACTGTTCCAAAGACATTCCTCCTTCAGAGAAAATGCTTGGATTGGATGTCATGTTCATGATACTTTGATGAGCATTCATGATTGCCATTGGGGCACTGTTTAAAGAGTTGATTAAATTTGATATTGCGTATGTGCTTGCTGATAATGACATGGTCCTGTCCTCCACATTCTTCTACGCTTCCATGATAACATTGTTTTCAAGGTTTGTCTATTGTTATAAGGGTAATATTTATAAAAATTGTAATGTTTGTTTACAATTGGAGAGTGCGTAAGCCGTTGTAAAGTCCGAATTCGGCGACGATGAGTCGGCGAATAGAGGACGGAACACTACAATGATTTTTTGGTTTAGTTGTGATATGATTAACTTTAAAGGCAGAGAATTTAGATATGTTTAAAACCATAAAACTAGTATTTAATACCACTATTATAATCCTAGCATTAATAGGATTTAATGCGATTGGCGGACAAAAATATATTGAGGTTATAAAAGATGGTGTTGTAAATTTTATTTCTCAGCATAATGAAGATGCTGCAAAAAAGTTTGGTGATTTTTCTCAAATGAATGAGGAATTTGAGATTGATAAAACCGTAAGTATAGCAGGATACAAAGCAGTGATTGCAGAACACAAAGCTTCCGGTCAAAAGATGATAATTTTAGATTCCGGTAAGAAATCTATATTGACTCAAGATGATATAAATAGCCCGAACTTGGATGAAAAGCTAAAATATGCGACAGAAAAGTTTAAATATCACGGTATTAAAGTAAAAGAAATTAAAATTATTGACAGGGGATTAATTTCTGCATATGGTCAAACAGTTCCATATGCTAAATTTGATGCTCAACTTTCTCGCGCACCTATTTCTGAAATATCAGGTGCAATATCAGTTTTAAGAACATCTGATGGTTCTGAAAAATTAATGCTTTCACTGAGCGAAAGAAAAAAATATTCTCAGCTTATTACGTCAGAATTCTTTAAAGGAGTTAATGAAAGCTAAATTTTATGCCAAAGCTTCAAATTTGTCCGCTCTGGTTTTAAGCAGTGAAATCGCCGCTTGTGAATTTAAAAACTCTAATGCCCCTATAAAGCTTTTTCTTGAGGCTAAGCCGCTTCGAGCTTCTTCCATGGCATTTTTGACTTGAACAACAGCAATTTGTTCTTTTATTAATTTGTTTTGAATAGCAGCATTGGAATTTAGTGTGGTTGGTTCAAAACTTGATTTTTTTTGATTTTTTTCTGGTTTTTCGACAAATTGATGCAATGAGGATGATTTAATCTCATTTTGATTATTTGGAATTTTTTCTTCTTTAGTTTCAGAATCTACGGTTTGACTTTTTTCTGCGGTCTTTAAAATTTGTGCAAATGGATTATGACTGCTTTCAAAAGATGCTCTGGCTATATCCATAACATCTGCTTGAATATTACTTGTTAAGGCTTCAGCTTTTTCTTTTGTTCTTTGAAAAATCATTTCTTTAAGTGTTTCAGCTTCTTTTCTGTTTACAAATGAATCAAAGTTATAGCTCATATTAAGACCTCTTTTGTTTACTCTCTTATATATATAAAAACATTAATGTTAAAAAAATTGACAAAATTTTATATAATTTTTATATATTGTTACAAAACTTTACACTTTAGCGATTTTATCTTTATTAATTTATGATAGAATTGTATTAAATAAGTTAAAAGTATATTTTGGAAAGGGATTTGCAGTATGGATAAAATGGCTGATATTGGTGTGTTTGGCGGTTCAGGTTTTTATAAATTTTTAGATAATATCAAAGAAGTACAGATTGAAACTCCATATGGAATGCCTTCTGACAGTTTGTTTATCGGGGAAATCGGTAAGCATAAAGTTGCATTTATGCCGCGTCATGGAAGAGCTCACACTATACTCCCGCATTTGATAAACTATAGAGCTAATGTTTGGGCTATGAAAGAAATCGGCTGTAAACGTGTAATATCTCCATGTGCAGCAGGAAGTTTACAAAAACACGTTGCTCCTGGGCATTTTGTAATTTGTGATCAATTTGTTGATTGGACAGATGGAAGAAAATCAACTTTCTTTGAAGGTCCAATTGTAACACATCCGTCTGCAGCAGAAACTTATTGTCCGGAATTAAGACAATTAGCAATTGAAACTGCTAAAGAACTTGGTATAACAGTACACGAAACAGGAACAGTTGTTGTAATTAACGGTCCAAGATTTTCAACAAAAGCAGAATCTAAATTCTTTACTAACCAAGGCTGGGAAGTAATTAACATGACAGCATTTCCGGAAGCATATCTTGTAAAAGAAGCAGATATGTGTCCTTTGAATATTTCGTTAATAACTGACTATGATGCCGGACTAGTAGGAGATGTTCCGCCTGTTTCTCACGGAGCTGTTATTGAAGTATTCAATAATAATATTGATAATTTAAAGAAACTTTTATTTACAATGATTGAAAAAATACCGGTTGATAACAATAACTGTGATTGTAAAAATACAAAGAAAAATTCACAGTTACACTAAAATACGTTTTATGAGTAACTGTAAATTTTTGTAACAGAATTGTTCATTAACTAGCAAAAAAAATTATATTCATGTTTTTAAATAAACGGGTAGTTGATTAAAACAAAAACACAATTGAAAATAGTTAATAGCGAGGTAAATACATGAGTGAAATTAATGGTCCAAATTTTAGTATTAACAACAATGTAAACTATCAAAGCAAGCAAATATCAAATTCTGAGGTTCCACCGGAAAAATCTGAAGAAGAACCGAAATTTAAAGATTTTTCAGATCCAAAAGCGGAAGCTCTGGGACGTTCGATGTTGGTTAAGGATGTTGATAATATAAACAATGATTTAAAAGCATTAGTTAAAAATCCTCAAATTGCGGAAAATTCTGATAAAATGTTTGAAACAGCATACAATGAAGCTCTAAAGACCGGAAAAGAAAATCCTTATGAGGAGGCTGCCGAATTTTCAACTTGCAGCATGAGTTAAATTTGTGGTGCAAAAGTAAATATTATTATGCTAAAGTCATTTAAAGATTATTTAAGTGACTTTAGGTTATTATAGGTTGTTGGGCTAAACTTTGCACTATTAATTTACTCCTTTCGACTTTTTCCGTATCCTCTCTTGAAGTTATAATATTAAACTGTGCTATTTATTTATATAGCCTAATGGTGGGCAGCTATTTTAAACAATAAGGACGATTTTTTTTGTTTGAATTATAATTATTTATAGAGAGGTAAAATTATGTTAGATATTAAGTTGATTAGAGAAAATCCAGATAAAATTAACGAGCTTTTAAAAAGACGGAATCCGGAATTATCCATAGATAAAATTATAGAGATTGATGCTGAAAGAAGAAAAGTACAAACTCAAGCTGATGAACTTCGTTCGAAAAGAAAAAATGAATCACAAAAAATTGGTATGATGAAAAAGAACGGAGAAAATACAGATGCTCTTCAAGAAGAAATAAGAGCTTTGGGTGATAAAGTAAAAGAGCTTGAGGAAAAACAAGTAGAGTTGGATAATACGCAGAGAGACTTGCTCTTGCGTACTCCGAATATTCCCGATGAAACAACTCCAATTGGTCAATCTGAAAACGATAATCCTACAATTAAAACGTGGGGAAGTCCAACCGAATTTTCATTTACTCCAAAAGCACACTGGGATTTGTGTGAAGAAAAGGGTATTGTTGATTTTGAAAGAGGTGTAAAGCTTTCTCAATCAAGATTCACACTTTATAGAGGTAAAGGTGCAAGGTTAGAAAGAGCTATCATCCAATTCTTTTTAGATTTGCATACTCAAGAACACGGATATGAAGAAATCTTGCCTCCTTTTATGGCTAATGCTGCAACAATGACAGGTACCGGACAACTTCCTAAGTTTGCTGAGGATATGTATAAATGTGTTGATGAAGATTTATACTTGATTCCGACAGCGGAAGTTCCTGTTACAAATATTTATTCTGGCGAAATATTAAGTGAAGATGATTTACCTAAATATATGACCGCTTATACTCCTTGTTTCCGCCGTGAAGCAGGTTCAGCAGGTAAAGACACGAGAGGTCTAATTAGAGTTCACCAATTTAATAAAGTTGAAATGGTTAAACTTACTACTCCGGAAACAAGTAAAGATGAACATGAAAAACTAACTCAAAATGCAGAAAAATGTTTGGAACTATTAGGGCTGCCATATCGGAGAGTAGCTCTATGTACAGCAGATATAGGATTTAGTGCAAATAAATGCTTCGACTTAGAAGTTTGGCTTCCATCCTATAACACATATAAAGAAATCTCAAGCTGTTCAAACTTTGGAGATTACCAAGCAAGAAGAGCAAACATAAGATATCGTGACAAAGACGGAAAAATTAGATTTGTTCATACACTAAACGGTTCAGGCTTAGCTGTCGGAAGAACTTTTGCTGCTATAATTGAAAACTTCCAGCAAGAAGACGGTTCAATTATTATTCCGGAAGTATTAAGAAAATACACAGGATTTGATAGAATATAATCTCAGGATTTGACTAAGTAAAAAACGCCATAATCTATTATAGTTTATGGTGTTTTTTATATATTTTTACTAAATTTTTACACATTAAAGCGACTTGATATATACCAAGTCGCTTTAACAAATTATTTTGTTAATTTTAAATACCCCTCACCCGCATTTCTAAAACTCACTTCCGTTCGTCAAGAACTGCGACCTCTCCCACAAGGGGCGAGGTAAGAGTGCTGTATTTTATCCTACCAGCTTGCTTTAGTTACACCAGGAAGTAAACCTTGGTGAGCCATCTTTCTCAAGCAGATTCTGCAAAGACCGAAATCTCTGTGGAAACCGTGAGGACGTCCGCAAATTGAGCATCTGTTGTGTAATCTAACAGATGGATATTTACCCTTTGCTGCCAAGATTCTTCTTGTTTCTTCTTTATTTATCATCGCTTTCTTAGCCATGAATTTATCTCCT
>CAJOOM010000040.1 GCA_905236775.1 Candidatus Gastranaerophilales bacterium | reverse complement strand
GTCTCGACAACCTTATTTTAGAGTAAAAGCAAGATTATTGCTCGCTATGCTCTTTTTTGCAAAAAATTATCTCGGACAGTAGTGCCCACAAGGGGCGAGGGGTTTGGCTGCACATACTTTATTATTATTTACCATTAAAAGTTTATACCCTCGAAAATTAACCACATGGACTAGAAAATTTATAAAATTAAATCTGTCGGCTGATGGCTGTTAGGTAAAAATAGTTTATAGTATGTATGGGGGGGAGTGGTTTTTATTACTCCAAATATAACATAACGAGAGGAGAGATAAGTAAGTAAATAAGTATATAAAAACTTAGACAATGAATCTAAGGAAGAAAAAAGATTAAAACTTATTTACTTATTAGCACTAATCATGAATTTATCAAGCTTAGACATAACATTACATAGAATACAAACAATAGAAAATCAATTTCAATCTCTGATGTCTTATGGGGTACAAAAACCTAATGAAGATTTTCAAAAAATTCTTGACACATCTATGGAAAATACTAAAAAACCAAACTCTGTTTCCAGAAATGAGATTAACGAATTAATTGATAAATATTCAGAACAGGCAGGTTTAGATGTCGATTTTGTTAAAGCTGTTGTTAATCAAGAATCAGGGTTTAATCCAAATGCAACATCTAAGTGCGGAGCTATGGGACTTATGCAATTGATGCCCGGTACAGCACAAGGTTTGGGAGTAACAAACGCATATGATCCTGAACAAAATATTCAAGGTGGAACAAAGTACTTAAAAGGTTTGATGGATAGATTTGATAATAATAAATCTCTTGCTCTTGCTGCATATAATGCCGGTCCGAATGCAGTAAAAAAATATGGCGGAATTCCACCATACCAAGAAACTCAAAATTATGTAAAAAGTGTTTTAGCACGTTATGACAAAATAAAAGGAACAAACGAATGATTTTAAGAGGACTTGAAGCTTGCGCAAATGGCATGCTTGCACTTATGGACGCACACGATAATACTGCAAATAACCTTGCTAACGTAAATACGGTAGGCTATAAAAAGGGGTCGCTTAAATTTCAGAATCTTATGGACTCAGCTGTTTATACTCAATCAGAATCTGTTTTAAGAAATGATTCAACGAGATATTTGGGTAATTTAAGTGTAGGAAGTTCTTCATTTCAATTTACACATGATTTTTCACAAGGAGCATTAAATCAAACAGATAATCCGTATGATTTAGCAATAGAAGGTGATGGATTTTTTAAGATTCAAGACGTCGATGGGAAAATTTTTTATACAAGAAATGGTTCTTTTACAAGAAATGACCAAGATTATCTTGTGACGAAACAAGGTGATTATGTATTGGATATAAATAACAGACGAATACGAATGATACCGGAGGACTTGGATCCTGAATTAATAAGAGATAAAGTTGAAATAATAATTGGTGAAAAAGGAACAATAGAAATGAATGCCGGCATGCAAAAAGTTCCTATGCAAACAATAGGTGTATGGGATTTTGCAGATAAAGATGACTTGTTTGAGATATCAGATACGCGATTTATTCCAAAGACACCAGAGGAGAATCCGGAATTGCGTTCAGAAAAATTTGTAATACAGCAGGGCATGCTGGAATTATCGAACTCAAATGTAATCAGAGAGATGATAAGTACAATAAGCACACAAAGAAATTACGAAAGCCTGGCTCGAATAGTGACTACAAACGGAGAAATGCTTGATACTGCAGTATCGTTAGGAAGAATAAGACAGTAATGGCTAAAATATTAGGATTTGCATAAAATTTGAGCTTTCATTCAGGTCTAACATGAGGATGCAGAAAAAGCCGAAACAAAAAGGTACTTTATCACAGTGAGTGACAGGCTTGAACAGGAAGAAATTCAAGACAAAATTTTAATTTTTCAGCAAGCTCCCATTGAAAAATAAAATTAAATAATAATTACCCTCTTTACAAAAAAAAATCACCATGTATTATAATAGATGTTGACTCGTATGGGGGTTTAGCTCAGCTGCCCCAGGAACCGGAGGTTCCGAATAGAGATATTGATGCTCTACCAGCTGAGGAAATGAAAATTGAATAACAAACTCGTGGGGGTTTAGCTCAGCTGGTAGAGCATCTGCTTTGCACGCAGAGGGTCAGGAGTTCGAATCTCCTAACCTCCAGATTTTAAAAGGAC
>CAJOOM010000039.1 GCA_905236775.1 Candidatus Gastranaerophilales bacterium | reverse complement strand
TATATCCATATTTTCAAAATAATAATATAGATACAAGCAAATTAGAAGAATTATGTATTTATATAAATAAACAACAAGCAAAAATTACTAAAAACTATATCGAAGACATTTATAAATATAAAAAACAATGAGAAGCCCGTAGATAATGTTGTGGTAAATCTCACGATATACCACAACCTTGCGGCTATGTTATAATAAGATTATGAAAATAAGTATTAATAGACAAAGTATAAATTGGCACAAATTTATTAAAATAATGTTAATATTATTATTCCTTATTCTTAATTTTATAATAGTATACTCAACCACAAAGTACCATGAAAAAATAAATTCTAAATACCATACATACTTGCAAAGAAATCAAGAATATTTTTATGATTTATCCACATTTAAGTATAATCCAATTTCCAACAATTATACTATAGATGTAGCATTAAATATGTATACCTATGAAGGAGAAAATACGATAAAATCTCCATTTGATAAAAATAATATATCATACCTAATTTATAGTACCAAATATTCTAAAAAAACAAAACAAATAAAGATAAAATATGTCGGATTTATATCAGGAGTTTGGGATATTGGAACAAATCATAAAATGTTTAAAGATGCAAAAGTATATTACAAGATATATAAATTTAAAGATTTAGAATATTATAAACAAGATTTAGAGTATTGTTTAAGTCGCATATCTCCTAATGGAATAACTTATTTTGAAAAAGATTTAAATGAAATTCATAATGCATCAAGAAATGGATTATTGAAGAAAATGAATGGGACATTCAATTCTATAAACAGATACGTTGATGACTAAAGTTTATTCATTTTTAAAGTATTTCACAGGATCCACCGGTATACTATCTTCTAAAACTTCAAAATGTAAATGTGCTCCTGTTGAACTACCAGCACCTAAAGTACCCGGAATTCCACCAGAAAGTCCTATCTTTTGTTGGCTATTTACTTTCATACCTTTAACAACATCAAATTTACTCAAGTGAGCATATTTTGTTTTTAATTCTTTACCATTTATTAGCCCATGGTTTATTATAACTACGTAACCATATCCTTTTTGGTTTTCCGCAGTTTCAACAATTCCTGGCAAAGAGGCTCTTACATCTGTTCCAGCTTTACATTTTAAATCTATACCTTTATGTCCTATATATTTTTTATGTATAGGATGATATCGCATGCCAAAAGGAGATGTTATACTATTATTATCTATTTTTATCGGAGGTCTTAACTTTTCTGCTTCTTTAACGTGTTCTTTTTGTTTTCTATATTTTGATAACTCAATAGGATTTATTAATAAGTTTTCATAAATTGTTTCAGAATTTTGTTTGTCAATATTATTTATTGCTGATGTAAAGTCTTGTGACAAAACATCATTAGCATTATTCATTTTTTCTGAAAAAATATTATCAACATTATTCACTTCGCTTGCGCCGCCGGTGGGGTTGCCGTGTGAAAAGTTGTTGTTTGCATTTCCGTCTGGCTTGCTGCGCCAATGCGCCCTAACCTCCGTTTCATCTTCTCTAGTGTATGCCTCTACCCAAACGGCATTGGGAGAACTTTTCAGTTCTCCCTCAGTTGGTATACCTATTGAATTGTGTTGTGCCATTATCTCGTCTTTTCTGGAAAATGCCTCTCTTACACTCATATCAGCTATATTTTTGCTTGAATATATTGTATCTTCGTTTGTATAACTATTTCTATAATTTTTATACTTCATTGTTATTCTCCTTTTCTAATATTTGTTCTATAACTTTGATAAAATCTTCAGGTTTTGCTTTATCCCCTTTTTCTTTGTTGATTTGTTGTAATAAACACAAAATCAAAGAGTTGATAATGGGTTTGATAGTATTTTACGATTATAGTATAATATCTATAAAGGAGTATTTTTGTGTTTGATTTTCCACCGCCTCAAGTTGTTGAAGTTGCCAAACAAAACCAAATTACACATGTTAAACATGACAAAATATGGTCTTATGTTAATTCTTATGGGTTTAAAGTTTATATTGGAAAATATAAATACTCTAAACAAGAAGAATGTATTATGTTTGACGGTTCAAATGCCCATAAATGCAGCATAGAAGAACATGAAGAAATATTTGCTATTTACCGTTAGACTTTTTAGAAATTTGATTTAAAACACATATATTAAGTTCTTTATCATCAACTCTAAAAGTTCTTGGTTTAAATTTGGAATAATCAATATCTTCTAATTCTTTTTCATTTATTTCTGTGCCTAATTGTGGGTCATAATAAATCAATTTGCCTTCTTTTGATTTCATTACCTCAATCATGTGTTTATCACTTTGATTTTTAGGCTGATACAAAAAAGCATATCTTTCATTATTGTTTATGTTATTTTGCAACCATTTTTTTACTTCATTTTTATTATTTGCATTTGTATTTAATATTTTAGGCGGTTGACCGTTTTGGGGGTCGCTATAAACCATATAAGGTCTTTTAGCCAATCTATCCATTATATCTTTTGTTTTGGAGTTATATGGTAATGTTTCAATATTAAACCCTCTCATACGAGCTTCAAAAACTGCTATACAGGATTGACAATTATTGGGCGAAAAGGTCGGGTTAACTCTACCGCCGTTTGCTTGTTCAAATGTCATTGGCTTACCGCATTTACACCCTGCAATTTTTTTATTTTTGTATGGTTCATAAAATATTGAAGCAGCGCCACCGGTGGGGGTTCCGTGGGAGAAGTTATTGCTTGCATTTCCGTCCGGTTTGCTGCGCCAATGCGCCCTAACCTCCGTTCCGTCATCGCGCGTGTAAGATTATACGTGATTGATTTTTTATTTTATATGTGATAATATTTATTAAGTATTATTTTAATAT
>CAJOOM010000038.1 GCA_905236775.1 Candidatus Gastranaerophilales bacterium | reverse complement strand
GTAAGATTGGTATTTTGTTTATACGCAGAAGACGCAGGAATATTTGGCAAACATGATATGTTCCTAGATTATTTGCGCCAATATGATTCTTCAAAAATGCGCAAAGCGCTGATTGAACTGTTTGAGGTTTTGAATACAAAATCTGAGGACAGAGATCCTTATTTGGAAGATGATTTGAAGGTTTTCCCTTATGTAAACGGCGGACTTTTTGCACAAGAACACATTGAAATTCCACAGTTTACGGATGAAATCAGAGATTTGCTTTTAGAAAAAGCGAGCGCAAACTTTGACTGGTCAGAAATCAGTCCTACAATATTCGGTGCGGTTTTTGAAAGCACTTTAAACCCTGAAACAAGACGTTCAGGCGGTATGCACTACACTTCAATTGAAAATATCCATAAGGTTATTGATCCATTATTTATGGATGAATTAAATGCTGAATTTAAGAGTATAGAGCAGGAAACAAACCAATCTTCGCAAACAAAAAAATTAAAAGCGTTTCAAGAAAAACTTGCCAGTTTAACTTTTTTAGATCCTGCTTGCGGAAGCGGAAACTTCTTAACTGAAACATATATTTCACTTCGTAAACTTGAAAACGCAATACTAAGATTGCTTTATAAAGGTCAAGGTAGGTTAGGTTTTGAAGGCGATTTGAATCCAATAAAAGTTTCTATAAAACAGTTTTATGGAATCGAGATTAATGATTTTGCTGTTACTGTTGCAAAAACTGCACTTTGGATAGCAGAGTCTCAAATGATGAAGGATACAGAAAATATTGTTCATGTGGATTTGGACTTTTTGCCATTAAAAACTTATGCCAATATTGTAGAGGGCAATGCTCTCCGCATAAATTGGGAAGATGTTGTTACAAAAGACAAACTAAATTATATAATGGGCAATCCTCCGTTTGTCGGTTATTCCCTGCAAACAAAAGAGCAGAAAGACGATATCGCATCTATTTATATTGATGATAAAGGAAAAACATATAAAACTGCCGGCAAAAATGATTATGTTGCTTGTTGGTATTTTAAAGCATCTGAATTAATGCAAAATACAAATATAAAAACAGCTCTTGTATCAACGAATTCTATTACACAAGGTGAACAAGTAGCAAGTATATGGCAGCCGTTATATCAGAGGTTTAATATTCATATTGATTTTGCACATAGAACTTTCCGTTGGGATAGCGAATCCAATTCAAAGGCTCATGTTCATTGTGTTATTGTTGGTTTTAGTTGTTTGGAGAATAAAAATAAAAGAAAATTATACTCAAATGAGCGTATGCAATTAGTTGATAATATAAATGCATACTTAATAAATGCAGATAATATATTTATTGAAAATATTAAAAAACCTTTATGTGATGTTCCTGAAATGGCAAAGGGTAGCATACCTGTCGATGGTGGTAATCTTATTATAGAAGCAGCAGATTATGAAGACTTTATTAAAAAAGATCCAAATGCAAAAAATTATATTAAAAAATTAGTAGGCTCTGAAGAATTTATTAATAATAAAGATAGATATTGTTTATGGCTTGTAAATGTTAATCCGTCTGAGATCAAGCATTGTCCATTAATTTTGGAAAGAATCGGTAAAGTTAAAGAAATGCGCTTATCAAGCACAAAAGAAGCAACACGAAAATTTGCTGATTATCCTTTGAGATTTATGGAAATTCGCCAACCTGAAACGGATTATTTATTAATTCCACGAGTTTCATCTGAAAATAGAAAATATATCCCTATTGGATATATGTCAAAAGATGTAATTAGTACCGATGCAAATATGGTATTGCCTAATGCTACTCTGTATCATTTTGGTATTTTAATCTCTAATGTTCATATGGCTTGGATGCGAGCTGTTTGTGGAAGATTGAAAAGTGATTACAGATATTCAAATACGATTGTATATAATAACTTCCCTTGGTGTAAACCGACAGATGAACAAAAAGCAAAAATAGAAAAAACAGCACAGGGAATTTTAGATGCGCGCGCATTATATCCTGAGTGTTCTTTAGCCGATTTATATGACGAACTCACAATGCCGCCGGAACTTAGAAAAGCACATCAACTTAATGATGCTGCAGTAATGGAAGCATACGGATTTAGAATAAAAGACGAACACACCGGCAAATCCCGTTGGCTTACAGAATCCGAAACCGTCGCGCAATTAATGCAAATGTATCAGGAGTTAACAAAGAATAGATAGGAATATTATGAAACTGGACTATGATTTTATAAAACAAATATTATTAACAATGGAAAATTATCATGAACATGAAATTAATAACT
>CAJOOM010000037.1 GCA_905236775.1 Candidatus Gastranaerophilales bacterium | reverse complement strand
TTTTTAAAACTTCCGACCGCTATGATTTAGTGTTTATGGGGTAATACAGGAAAATCTCAAACTCTTCCAAAATCTCAAACTATCAGAAAAAATACACCGACCTTGTAGAATTGGCAAAAGGCCGGATACTTCGGCACTTTGTGCCCTAGAATAACAACATAACTTCCGAGCAAACTGTATGTATAAGAACATGCAGTTTGAGTATTTTGAACAGCCGGTTTAATAATTATAAGTCCGCATTGTGGAATCCGAACCCACAATTATGCAACTTTTAAAGAATAGCCTAATTCTTTTATTATTTTCAACGCAGTTGATAATTGCGGTTGTTGTTCTCCGTTAAAAATCGCATAAAGATTACTTCTTGATATGCCTGTCTTTTTAGACAATCCTAAAATTGAATCCTTTGCACGAACGGCATATTCTAATGCTTTTACAAAAGCATTCAAATCGTTGTCTTGTAAGAACTCCTCAAAACCGATATTTATCCATTCTTTTATATCTTCATCGGTTTTTAAATCTTTTAAAATATATTCGTTAAATGAACCTGTATTTTTCATTGATTTAACCTCCATTCATCAAGAAGTTTTTGAGCTTTTTCAATATCTTTCGATTGGTTTGACTTATCACCACCATTGATGAGCAGTACAACAACTCCGTTGATTTCTGTGTAATAAATTCTGTAACCTTTTCCAAAGTCAAAACGCAATTCCGAAATATTTTCAGATAACTTTTTATGGTCACCGAAGTTTCCTTCTTCTATGCGTAATATTCTTTGGTTTATACGTTTTCTAAAACTTCCGTCAAGAGAGCTTAACCATTCTGTAACCGGTGCTTTCCCGTTAGGAAGTTCTAAATATTTAATTTCGTATGTTTCCATAATTATATTGTACTGTGTACAGGACATATTGTCAAGATTTGTAAAAATTAAGCAATTTTTGAAAAGATAAATACTTTATATAAATATAAGGTTAGTTAAGGTTAATTAATATGATAATCAATGCTGCTACATGTAACAAAGTTTCAAAGTTGTTATCACCTAAAGTTAGTCAAGTTGTTAAGGGTGGTGAAAAACTGTTTGGTGAACATGGCTTATCTGTTTTCACACCAAATAATGCAACGGCTTGTGATGTTATACATGGTATAGGCAAAAGGGGGGAATTTCAATCATTTTTATTTAAAAATGATGAGGGTAAAGCAATCCAACATTATACAAGATATTTTAAAAATAATAACCATTATACTGATGTAATAACTGATATAGAAAATAATACAAACAATGGTACCGGATTATTTAATCTTACAAGAAAAACAGTAAGCGGTTTAAGAGGTAATAGTTATGTAGAAAAAATTGAACATAATTCAATGATGTGCTTTCCACTTAATAACAAAAAAATGGCTCAAAAATCATATATGACATTAACTCCGAATGGTGATTTTGGGGGAATGGAAATTTTGCAAAGCGGTAAAAGCCCTGTCGGTTTTAAATTTAATTATAATTGGGATGGAAAACCAACTAATATTGAATACAATAATACTCTTGGCAAAAAGTTGGATATAACTGAAACAGAAGCACAATATTTACCGTTTGTGAATAGAAGGTTAGTTATTGTAGAACAAAACGGACAATATGCGATTGGAAGTGAAGATTTTACAACAGATAGAGTTGCTGAAAAAATCGGTTTAGCACAAATAATTCAAGAAAGGTTACATGGCATAAAGGAAGGATTATTACCAAGAGCAAAAGAAATAAAACAAGATGATTTAGTTGCAGTAAAAATGACCAAAAAGACGACAAAGGAACTTGAAAAAGAAGGAAAATTTATACCTTTTGCAGAGGCTTTACCTAACGGTCAAATTCATGTAGCAACAAATGTTCCAAATGGTACTGATGGAAGATATATTTTAGATAGAGTAGCACATGAAATGCAACATGAATCAGATTTTATCAAAATGAATTGCGGTGGTACACAGGCATACGAAGAAGCATTATCGAACATTGGTAAAACTAGAGAACAAGTCATTAAAGATATGAGTAACGAAGAATTATCTTGCGATTATGCAGAGTTTCAAAAAAAATGCATAGAAAAAAATGGATTATTCAAAAAGGGTTCACCGAAATATGAAGAAGCCGTAAGATTAAATGAAGTGAACTTAGGTGCGACAAATGTTAGAAACATAAAGGATAACATATTGCATGATGTTATGGATTTTGAAAGACGTGCCATAAAAACTGAAGGCGAACAAATGGGTATTTTAGAACAAGTAAGTCAAAAAATAGGAAACTTTATGAATCAGCTAATTTGTTAAATTTTTAATAAATAACAATTTTGGAGAAGAAAATACTTTATATGAATATAGTGTGCAGTAAATATAATAAGGAGGTTTTATGGTACAAGAAATGCAAATATTGAATCCTAGTTTTGTTAAACAATTGAAAACTTTGCCTAAAAGAGCTATTGAGATTCCAGATGTAAAGAAAATTGCAAATTCTTATGAGTTAAAATTACATGTTAAGGAATTAGAAAATTTTATAAAATACCTTGAAACAGGGAATTTAGCTCCTGAAACACTTGCACGATTTAATAATGTAGAACAAGTTTGTGAAGAAATAAGTTCAAATCCAGAATTAAAAAAATTATATGATGAATATTTAGAAAAAGCGTTTAGTAAAGCTCAAAAGTCATATTTCTTTAATAAATAAAGCTTGAGAATGTAATTTTTTGCAGGGGTAAATAAATATTCAAATTACTGGTTTTTGTCCTTTTGTGGGATTTAAGCGATGTCTATATTTGAGCCGAATATTTACCCCCTCAAAATTCCTAAATCGGAATTTTGAGGACTTTTGATGGACTTTTGAGGGACTTTGAATTTTTAATTTCCGACCGCAAAGAATCGCTAAGGCTTACTAAACTTGGCAATTACTGCGACTCAAAATGTTTACCCCTCCCTATCCTGTATTTATCCCCTTTACTTTCCGAATCGGCGATTTCTGTTTTTATATTCTAAAATACATTCCGCAAGTTTTTCCTTATTGAATTCCGGCCAAAATTCCGGAATTACGATAATCTCAGAATATGCAATCTGCCAGAGTAGGTAATTTGAAACTCTCATCTCTCCGCCGGTTCTAATTAGTAAATCCGGATCCGGAATGTTCTTTGTATAAAGATAGTTAGAAATCGTTTCTTCTGTAATATCCGTTATTCCATCTTTAATAATAGATTTAACCGCATTAACTATCTCATCTCTGGAGCCGTAATTAAATGCTATTTGTAAATTCACTCCGGTATTATTTTTTGTAGTTTCAACTGCATTCTTAAGTATTGATTGCAACTTTTCACTCAACTTTGTTGTATCTCCTATAAAGGATATTACAACGTTATTTTCATGCATTTCTTGCAGTTCATTTTTAAGAGTTTGTGCAAGTAAATCCATCAAAAAATTAACTTCTTCCGGTTTTCTGTTCCAATTTTCCGTGGAAAATGCATATACAGTAAGGTATTTAACTCCGAAATCATCACAAGCTCTCATTGTTGTTTTTAGAGCATCAACCCCTTTTTTATGTCCGATTGGAGTTGGTAACCCTTTTTCTTTAGCCCATCTTCTATTTCCGTCCATTATTACTGCAATGTGTTTAAGACTGCATTCTTCAACTATCTTTTTTATATCTTCCATTTTATATTCCTTTAATTTATTTTCTTTTCATTTTTTTATTTTATCATAACAACTTAAGCAGCAAAAATTTTTTTTACATGTTTTGTAATGTATAAAGGAGGAATACTATGAAGATTAATCAAGTAAATCAAAATTTTAAAGGTATATCAAATCCTCTATCTATTACAACAAAAATATATGATTCAGATGCTTATATACTTTCTGCACAAATTGATAATATTGGAACAAGGGATTTAGATAAATTTAAAGAAATAAAACAAAGATTAAATTATCACAATAATGAAATTAATTGTGATGTATTGACAATTTTAGCAGCAGATAAAGGTGACAATTGTGAATATATATATATGAATGGAAAACCGTTATTATTGGGAAGTGATTTAAAAAGTTTAAGTAAAAAAAATGTTGCCGGTGCAGAAAAAGAAGCTTATAAAGCAGAAGAGCGAGCACATATAAAATTTTATACTTTTATTGCAGATTTGACCAAAAGAATGACTGAAATTAAATCATTACCTGTAGACGAAGATAAAATACACGTTGCAAGAGAAATGTTTGCACATTTGTATGAAGTATTTTCTCATACGAATGTTGCGCATACATTAGTTCAAACTTCCATTTTGCGTAATTATCCATTTCAACCAAATGCATACAAAATAAACCAATTTGTACAAAGAACAATGCAAACATTTTTTAAGTGATATAAAAATCGAAAAGTTACAACATTTGTATTACTCCATTAATTAAACAAACAGGCAATTTATCAATATGATTAACCCTTTACAATTTTGTATAGGGATTTGCGAAAAAAAAATTAAAATTTTTCCTGCAAATCCCTGGGAACGGTTTCGAGTCAGGTTAAGTGCTTTCCCGCACTTAACCTAACTCTCACACACCTTTAGGTCAGGTGTGGAAAAATCTCAAAAAATGTCATTTTGGGATTTTTTCACACCCTCATATGGAGATTGTATTATGGGAAAAATTCAGAATAAATACTTAGAAATAAAAAATATAAACAGAGATATTGTTGATTGGGTAGAAGATGTAGCAGAAGAAAATAACTGCCGAATTGAAAGAAAAGAATGGAAAAGCAAGTATAACAGCTACGTTGTATATGATTATGAACCGTTCTGTTCTGAGGGATTTGAAATAAATCTGCTTATAAGTTCTCCGGATATTTCTTATCTTAACTTTATCAAATATTTGTATAAAGAAAAACTTGCCGTGCTTGAATACTTGAACAGTTGCGCAAAAAACCCTGCTATAAAAAACTATTCTTTGTAAAATTTACATTAAATTTAGTTTAGTGTATCTTATTAATATAAATTTTAAGGAACAGTTATGGCAGTATCGTACCCAAATCAATACAGAAATTATTGCACCTTTGATAAAACGGTGTATGATAGAATTCAACAAGGTGAAAACCAATTACCGGTGATAAAAAAAAATTTATCAAATCCTCAAAGTGAAGAACAAGTAGTAGAAGATTTGTTTATCTTAAATTCTTTGCTTGATAACGGAGCGGATATAAATAAAGTTTCGGAACTATATCCGGAATTATCACGTTATAATGATACAAAATCACCTAATATTCAAACTTTTTTGGCAGGAGTATATCGCAAAACAAAAATTCCTGATGCATTTGGACCTCTTGTTAAAATGCTAATACAAGCATCTATTAATCCGCCTAAAGACACAACATTTGACCCTACTGAAGAAATCGGAGGAGCTATTTTAGATTATTTAGCTTAAGATTTTTGATTAACGTAATTCACTCGGTTGGAATTTTGTAAACGTATCGATAATTCCACCCAGCGGATACATATTTGATGTTGGGTCTTGCATTTGTTGAGGGTTCATTTTTTGTCTTTCCATTGCCTCAATTCTTGCGTTATAGTCAGCATTTTTTTGATATTGCTTTACCTTTAACTCTTTGTAACAAGCTGTTTTATCTTCAGCATTTTCTATTTCGCGGCATGTTTCAATACCTTTATCAAACTCGACTCTTCTTTTATACCAATAACCTATAACATCATTAAACTTTGCAAGTCCTTTAGGTTCTTTTACATCTTTGTATGCTACAGGAGCAAAATCTTTCCATTGAGGTTCATCTGTGTTAACTAGCGCCTCTTTATCAAGAGCTAGCGCGCAAAGAGGAGTTAATAATAAAAGCGAAAGTACAAAAATCTTTTTCATATTCGAATCCTTTTTATTCAGTAACATTAACTTCTTGAGTTTCTTTGTTCGATGTTTTAACTTTTATTTCAGCAAGTACACTTCTGTCTATATTGATATCTTCTATTATACTTTCAACAACAGAGCAATCAACAGTTTTTTTTGCGTATTTTAATTCTTTTTTTAAGTTTTTGCTATCACGTTTTGAAAGCCTTTTGCTTGCTTGACGTTCAAATCTTGAATTCCTTTTGTCTATTTTAGCAGATAATTTTTCAGCTTTTTTAGGTTTTATATTTTTTATTTGTACCATATCATCATCGGATAATTCAAAAGGCTTGCCTTTTAGCCAGAACCAGCAGATTGAATTTTCATAAGCATTATGTACTCCGGCTTTAAACCAATTTGGATCTTTTTTTCTTTGGATTGCTCCTTTTGTGAAATAGTATGCTATATCAACTCCGGGAGCAAAGAAAGAAGCACCTTGTGCAAAAACAAGTTCTATTCCTGTTATTGTTGCCTCTTTACCATTAATAGGTTCATATTTTCTTACAACCAAGTAAATATCTTTATCAGCTACATCTATCGGTTCTTCTGATAGTTCTGTTTGATAATTTTTTAATTTGCATAATATTAATCCGCTTTTATGCCAGCGTAGTTCTCTTTGTGAATTTAATATTTCCAAAGTAAGAATAGCACCTTCGGGAATCGATAAATCATCAGTAATTTTTTTGATTTCTTTTGTTTTAAAAGATATTTCATCCGGTAGTTCCTGCGTTTTGATAGTAAAGTCAGATTCTACGTCTGCTATAATATTGATATTATTTTTCGCAGAAACAAATGACGCAGTAAGCATCATAACCAAAATTGTTGATAATATTTTTTTTATAATAACTCTCATTTTAATCTCACTTAAAATATTAATACGAATCCTATACTAAATATAACACATAATACTTGAATAATGCTATATAATCTTAATCTTTTGTAACTAACCAATTTACCGATAATAAAAGGTGATAATGAAAATAAGAACATTATAAATTTGTTTAATATATTAGGATAAACAAGACTCAAAATTAAACCAATAAGAGTATAAAGTAAGAATAATCCGCCAATTAGCGCAACAACAGGTGATAGCTTATTGTTATTCTTAAAAATATTGTCAAATAGAACTCTCAAAGTAAGCAAAAGAGCAAGAAATATTGCAATAAAACAAAAAAAATATTTTAAAATAATCACTGGCATACAACAAAATCCTTACCAAATACCAATTGCATTATATACTAAATAAGAACTTTTGTAAAAAGTGACAAAAATAGGGAGTTTAACGTTTTAAGTGTGTGGATTTTTTAGTTCTTACATTTAAAATTCCCGAACAATCGTCTGATGTAAATGCAATAGAAGATGTTGGCTTAGGTATTGGTAAGCCATCCTCTTTTAAACCCTCAAAATGGAATTCTAAAGCAGATAAAAATTCTTTTCTTGCTTTTTCGGGAGTATCGCCTGTCGCTACACAACCATCGACATCCGACAATAAGCACTGTAATTATTCTCTTGTTTTTTCAATAAGAATAAGATAGTTGTTTAACATAGTATTTATATCTCCTTTAGTTGAGCTTATTTTAAAATACTGTTTAACGTCCCTTTATCAATATCATCAGAAGGTTTTCCCGCGATTGTGGCATATTCGATAGAAATATGAGAGTTTATAAATTCTATTGCCTTATTAAAAACAAATTCTTTTTCATTATCATATAAAACCATATGATAACTGTCATTCAGAATTATCATCTCTTTATCAGTTGAAGAGATTTTGGAATAAACTGTTTTTGCCGATTTTGTACTTGTCAAATCATCCTCCTGAGAATGAATAAGCAATATCGGTACATTAAACTCATACAAATTTTTTCTTACATAAGAGGAAAGTTTCAGAAGTTCATAAAATCCCGTCATAGGAAAATCGTTCATTCCAACATCGCCTTTGGCTAAAAGTTTTTTTACTACACTTCTTGTTTTTTCGTTCTTTATTCCGTGAGGTTCACACTCCGGATAATTATAATAAAATCTTAGTATTGTAGAAATTCCAATCGGAATTAAACATTTGTACCAAGGAAGTCGCCAACCATCCAAGAATAATGTTGTAGATAGTGATATAACTCCGCTAACCTGCTCTTTATACTTTAAACCGACTGCAATAGCTAATACAGCTCCCAAACAAAGTCCGGATACAAAAACATTTTCATATTTAGATTTTAATTTTTCAAACCCTGAATATGCAAAATTCAACCAATCTTGATAAGTCACTGTGTATATATCTTCAAAATTGTCGCCGTGTCCGGGGATACAGTCTGCATAAATATCATAACCGTTTTTATACAAAAACTGACCGTATTTTTTTAACTCAAACGGACTGCCGGTTAAACCGTGAAAAAGCAAAATCGCACCCTTTGGTTCCATATCATCATGTATTAATTCAAAATTTAGCGACATAATAATTTATCCTTAATAACTATTCTACAAGCTTGAATTTATTATATCAAGTCTTCATAATAGTTCGTTTGTTAGCAGCAATCACTGATTAGAATTCTTTTAATAAAAAGTGAAAAATGAAAAATTCTTTAATGATATAATAAAACCATGAAAAAAAATATTTTAGTAACAGGTGCTACTCGCGGCATAGGAAAAGCTATTGCAGAAAACTTAGACGGTAATATCTATGCCGTTGGTAGAAACGAAGAACTCTTGAAAAGATACAGAAATTATTTTGTTTGTGATTTTTCCAAAACCGACGAACTTGAAAATCTTGGTAAATATATAATCGAGAAAAAGATTGATATTTTGATTAATAATGCCGGCGAATATATTTATTCTCCGATTGATGAGACAAATTACAACCAAATTGAGCATATAATGCGTGTAAATCTTCTCTCACCATTGTTTTTGATATCAAAAGTTATTCCAAATATGAAAAAAAACAACTGGGGCAGAATCATAAATATAGGTTCAATAAGCGGAGTTATGGGCGAAGCTTGTGCAAGTCTTTATTCCGCAACAAAATCCGGTTTGATTGGAGGCACAAAGGCTTTAGCCTTAGAACTTGCAGAGTATGGAATAACTGTAAATACGATTAATCCCGGTTGGGTCGATACAGAGATGGGAAATAGCTCTTCTAATGACGGTGATTGGACAAAGGAAGAAATAATAGAGTCTATACCACAAAAACGTTTTGTTACTCCGGAAGAAGTCGCTGAAATGGTAAAATACCTAATATCTGATTCAGCCAGAGGGGTAACCGGTCAATCAATAAATTTATGCGCAGGACTAAGCGTTGGATATTGATTTGGCAATTATGTACCAGTTACTACAAAACAAGGATATAATATACGGTATATTAGGATTTGAGTATAATAAAAATTAATCTGTTTTAAAACCAATTTTTGCAGGTTTAGTTCTATCAAAAAGCAAGTCCATAGCTTCTCTTAATTCTCTTATATCTGATTGATTGTCTTTGCAGTGCTGGATAAAATAATGTTCTAATTCTTTTAGTCTTTGAGCCATTTCTTTATTTTCTATTGCCCATTCACGCATTTTTACAAAAGTTCTCATTATTTGTACATTTATCTGAATTGCTTTTTTAGATTTTAATACAGAAGAAAGCATTGAAACACCTTGTTCTGTGAAAACATAAGGAAAATATTGTCTACCGCCTCTAGTTTCAGTTTTTATTTTTGAGGTCACAAATTGTGACCTCAAAAATTCATATTCTTCTTTTGAGAGCTGAAACATAAAATCTTCTGGAAAACGTTCAACATTTCTCTTTACTGCTTGGTTCAGAACTTTTGTTTCAACTTCATAAAGTCGTGCAAGGTCACTATCAAGCATAACTCTTTGACCACGAATTACATATATTAAGTTTTGAATTTTAACTAAATCATTCATAAAATTATTCTACAGTTTTTATTCAGATTCTTTATCTTTTTCTTGTTTTATATTTTTTGACTTTTTGTTATTATTTTCGCCATCTTTATCATCTTCATAATCTTCATCATCAATTTCGGAATTCTCTTCATCTAATATTTCTTTTAATGTTTTTTTGTGTTTGTTTGCATTCAGTACGCCGGCAACATTTGCCATGGCAAGTGAATTAAGAGTAGCTCTAAGAAGTGCGCTTCTGTCTACATAAGTTTCTGCATTATAGTCCTCAATACCTTCTTCATCCTCTGCCGGAGGGAGATACATAGCTTCAGAACCGTATTTTTCCTGACTCATTTTTGCAGCTGTTCCCGATGGGTCGCCACTTTTGAAATTGAAAGCACCACCAATACCATAAAATCCTGCTGAACGATTATCTACCACTATCTGACCTCATGCGAAAGGTATATTCTAATACCCTCATATTGTAATATACCTTCTAAAAATAAAATTTGCTATTCTGTTAACAAATTGTTACAAAAGGAGTGTGTGGAAAAGCCGAAAGGGGTAAATGAAATATGACAAGTTTCTACTAGCAGCTTAGCATTTTGAAAAAACAAGCGAAATGGAAATTTTTAAATAAAATCAACAATAAACAGGCTTGTATAAATAATTTAGAATCTGTTTTATTAAAATTAAGGATTAAGTGTAAAATGTACCATTTTAAAATAGCTCAAAAGTATTATAAAATAAGGCTTGTAATTATAATAAGTGTATGATATAATATAAGTAGAGATATTTGTATCTCAAAAATTCACATTACTATCTACAAAATTTGGATTTTACATAAGTCGAAATTCCATTTACCCCTTTTACAACAGACGGATTTGACAGAAATAAAATCCGGATTAATTAAGGTCAAATGAAATAAAAGTAAAAATAAGATTTCATTCCCCACCCCACTCAGAGTGTTACTTAACCCCACACCACTCTTTAAACAAAAAGGTATCCACTTAGTAATATAACCGATAGGTAATAAAAATGGATACAATATATTTACAAAGACCACAAACAGAAAAAACAGCAACAAGTGTTGCGGGAATCTTTATTGCATTAAGTTTATTATTTATGCAAAATGCCGGAATTTTAGCAAAAGATATCGGAGGTTTAACAGGAATATCTCCGGAGTTAAATTATATTATGGAACAAAGACTTCGACAAGAACAGTTATTTAATCAAACTATAAACAATAAATACAAAAATCAAGTTGTTTCTGATATTGAAAAAGGCATTAAGCATATAAGATTGACAAAATATTATAATGGAAAACCGGTAAAGATAAATGTAGTAGAAGTTGCACAAGGTGTTAATGAGGATTTAATAATAGAACCAGTAATTGCATCAGAAAAATTGGCTGGTCGAATAAAGATTTCTAGTATTGCAGAAAGAGAAAATGCTATTGTTGCAATAAATGGCGGATATTTTAAGCCGCAAACAGGCACACCGCTTGGAGCGCTCATGATAAATAAAAAAGTTTATACGGGTCCTATTTACGATAGAGTAGCAATTGGTTTTTTTGATAATGGATATAGCATGTCCAGATTACAGTTGAATGCAGAAGTTAAAACAAATATAGGAGGATTAAAAATTGACAACATTAATCAACCCAGAATGCTCTCGACTCATGTTATTGTATTTACAGGAGATTGGGGAAAAGTTTCTCCGCAAGCTCCTAAATATGGTATCAATGCGGTGATTCAAAACGGAAAAGTTATTAAAACAAGTTCCCAGCCCTGCGTAATACCGGAAAACGGATACGTAATATCTGCTCCGGAGAGCAAGATTAAACCATTTTTAAACTCTAACAGATTCAATCTGGATGTAAGAATGAGTCCTGACTGGAAAGGGGTCAATCATATTCTAAGCGGTGGCCCCTATCTGGTAAAAGATGGTGAAGTTTATGTAGATATGACAGCAGAAAAACTCACATCTATTGGAGGAAGAAATCCCAGAACAGCTATAGGTTATACCAAAGATAATCACCTTATATTATTGACAGCTGATGGCAGAGAGGGTGCTTCCATAGGGCTTACATTGAACGAACTTGCAAACACGATGAAACAATTAGGTTGTATTAACGCGATGAACCTTGATGGCGGTGGCTCGACAGTAATGTATATTGGCGGAAAAGTTGTTAACAAGCCTGCGGTTCAGGGGGGAATTCCCCTTTCGCACACACTTGTGATTCGTAGGAATTACAAAGTTACCATGAAAGATGATAAAATTACGAAACGTTAACGGTTCTAAAAAAATATTACATTTACTCCTTTATTCCCTCCTTTCTGAATTCTAAAACTCAAAAAATAAGAGTAAATGATCTACCCGCTCTTAATTAAAGGGCGGGTTTGAGTATTATGAGAAACAGGATGGTTAGTGAATTATATATGTTGCATTAGGACCAAGAACTTTGTCTTTTAATCGTTTTAATCCTTTGCCATATATATATTTCATTTGTTCAACAAGATTTTCTTCCACATCAATAAGATACATATCGTGGACAATAAATTCTTTTATAATAAATACGATTCCTTGATTTTTTGTCCAAATTATATTTGTATCAGAAATATCATTTTTTAAAGAAGATATTTTCCCAATTACTCCTTCATTATCATCGGCAGCAATAATAATCATTCTTCCTCCAAGAGACAATTCTATATCTCTTGCAAATGCATGTTGAAAAATAAGTCCAAATCTTGATTGAAAGTTATCATATCCGACAATTCTAATTTCTACATTTCTATTGTATGCGCTCAAGAGTTCTTGTTCAAAGACTTTATAATCTTGAGACCAAATTTCCATATATATTTCACGTTTTGCATTTTGAATAACTTCTATAATCTTATCTTGTATATTTTGTCTTCCGGTAATTGTAATAATGGGTTCATTATAATCATCTTTAACTTTTGGCAAATGTTTATCCAAATAATTTATTGTAGAATTCATTTTTTTTTGAATCCTTTGGGTTAGTTGTTTTGGTTTTATAGGAGTGTAAATAACAGGTTTTGCATTTGTCGAAACAACTATATTTTTCTCTTCAAGAACTTTAAGAGTATCGTAAGTTCTTGATTGAGGAATATTTGCAAGTTTTGATACCTCATATCCGGTTGCCGGATATTTTTTGAGAAGTGCTACGTAAACTTTTGCTTCATATGTATTCAGACCGATTTCTTTAAGTTTTTCAATAATATCTGCCATAAAAGTATTTTATCATAGAGTGTGGATGTTGTTAAGTTGTATGATGTAGAGAGCTTGTGGAAAAATTAAACAAATATAAAAATAAAAGAAGCCTGATTTTTCAATCAGGCGCTAATAGATAAGTAAGTTTTGGGGAATTAAATTAGTTAAGTAAGATTAAGATTGGTATTTATAAAAAAATTATTTTTTGCTTCGAGAAATAAAAGTTACACGAGTTTTCATATCAATTGCAAACAAACGCATTTCATCTATTAATATATGAGATTTGTCGTCATCTTTACTGCAATCAATATAAAAATCGCGTGATATCTGTGTTGCCATTGCATTTATATTGTATTCGTTTAGTACCGCCATATATAATACCTCTCTTTCACTATTTATAGGCATTGTTCGAATCTAATAAAGTTTTGGTATGCAAAATAAACAGTGTTACATAGTATTTTCAATAATCTCTTTTTTATGACTGCACGAGCCGGCTAGTTCGTCACTGTCTGGTAACCGTTTTTTCTCTCTTTATTTTACTTACATGTATATAAAGTATTTAACAAATATCTAATTTCAAAATTAAAAATCTTTGTTACAAAAGTTTACATTCCAACTTTCAATTTCAGAATTATAAATTTAGAAGTTTGATTTTATAAGGAATATTAATGCTAATATTTCCTCTAATTGTATGATTTTTTTAATAAAAAAATAAAGATATAAAATTTTTTGCCGATAGAATTATTGTTAAGGAAAAATCTATGTCACATCAATATAAATTACCCCATTCAACTCTTGAAAAGAGTGAAGTTTTAATTCCGAATACACGCAATCCGCATAAAGCAATCGAGTATATAAATTCGTACATCGATAGAGCCAAATGTGAAGAATTTTCTGTAGATATCTCTTTTATGAATGTTATTGATGCTTGTTATGTTTCTACAATGTGTTCGACTAAGCATTACATCAAGTACCCAGCCGGTAAAATAAACTGGTTTGTTTCATCCGGCATGGTAAAAGAATTTTCTAAAAATTTATCTCTGGAAAATAGTGAATATTATTCATTAAATTAAACAAGAGGATTATGTCTAATTTTGCTGAGTAATTGACTAACTCTTTCCTGTAAATCGGTGTCTATATATGTTACGTAGCAATCGTTTCTTTTAATCATTGCTTCTTTACGTTTAAAATCTTTTTCTAAAATCTCCAACTTACGATATGCAGCGTTCATAAAAACTCCTTCCTTACTAATTTATAAAATACCTTATCTTACATATATATAAAGTTTTTTTTTAGTAAGAAATTGCCTTTTTGTAAAGATATATTAATTTTTGTTTTGTTTAAAAGCAAGGTGCTTAACTTTACCAAATTACTTTTTCAATAAGTTCTATTTCATACCCATCTGGATCTTGTATAAATGCAATAGAAGAACCTTTTCCGTTTAAATCAAAAGGTTCGTATAGATATTTATATCCTAATGCGTTCATTTTTTCTGTGAAATTTTTTAATGATCCAACTTCAAAAGCAAAATGTCCGAACCCATTACCAAGTGTATATCCTTCAGCAGGTGTTTCATCATTGTAGGTTAATTCTATTTGACAAGAATTCAATTCATCAGACAAAAAATATAACCAACAGTCTTCTAATCTGTGTTTTTCAATTAATTTCATGTCCAAAAGTTCAGTATAGAATTTTAAAGATTCATTTATATTCTTGACTCTAATCATTGAATGTAAAAAACGCATATATTTCTCCTTTTAGTTATGGTATAATTATACATTATGAAACATATTTTTGAACAAACAGTTTATTATGGTGATACAGATGCATATGGAGTTGTCTGGCATGGCTCATATTTAAGGTGGATGGAGCAAGCCAGGGTAGAGTTTTGTCGAGAATTAGGTTTAGACCTTGTGGAGATGAAACGCAATGATATCGTAATTCCTGTAACAAATATTAATATTAGATATAAAGCATCTGCAAAATTAGATGAAAAAATAATAGTTGAGTCTTCAATATCAAAAGCATCACCGATTACAATAACATTTTCTCAAATAATTAAACATAAAGAAACTGAGAAAGTTTTTACAATTGCAGAAGTAGAAGTAGTAGCAGTAAATGGTGAAGGTAAAATATATCGAAAAATGCCCGAAGTTCTAAAATCTATTTGTGAACAGGCATTAGATTAAATGTGTGCAAAAATTAAAAAAAAGGAAAAATAAGTAAACAAGTCCTGTATTTACCTGCTTTTTGCCTGCAAAAAGGATGTGAGAATGAATTTTTTCGTTAATAAGAAAATTCCTGAACTTGTATTGTTGTATGTATATTAAATGATTGCTTGTTCTGACAAAAGCGAGTGACAGGTTTGAGTTGGAGAAAATCCAAGAGAGCGGATTTTCGGACGGCATTTATGCCGGATAGCGAAAACCAAAACGAGCGCTTGCGTTAGCTAAGCGAGTGACAGTTTTGAGCTGGAGAAAATCCAAGAGAGCGGATTTTCGGACGGCATTTATGCCGGATAGCGAAAACCTAAACGAGCGCTTGCGTTAGCTAAGCGAGTGACAGGTTTGAGCTGGAGAAAATCCAAGAGAGCGGATTTAAAATTTTCGTAATCACAAATTCTTAGCAATTGAATGAAACTTGTATAATATTTAGTGTAAAAATAAAAAGTTCTTAAATAATAAAAATAAATAATTGAAAAAAGCTCTTTACAAAAATTTTTTATTTGATACTATAATAAATGTGAGAGTTGAAAGCTTTTACAATCTTGAAGAAAATTGCGTTAATTGGCAAAATTAGAGTAATCCTCAGTAGCTCAATGGCGGAGCAACCGGCTGTTAACCGGTAGGCTGTTGGTTCGAGTCCAACCTGGGGAGTTTTTTAGTACAATTTAATCCTAATGCGAAGAAATTGAATGGCATTTTGTACTCATAGTGCAGTGTTTCACCTTCGACT
>CAJOOM010000036.1 GCA_905236775.1 Candidatus Gastranaerophilales bacterium | reverse complement strand
TTTAATGCGTGCAACTCTTAATATGGAGGGAATTAGCACAGACGGAATGACTGATTCAGAGATTTATGCAGAGTATGCAGCAAATGAATATGCTAATCAGTTTGTTGGTTTAGGCAGACTAAAACTCGTTGAGGGTATTATGGGAATGTTCTTGACAAAAGGTAAACAGAAAGGACATTACGGTAAAAGAATAAACGAGATGAAGTTTGAGCAGGATAAAAACGGATTCTGGTACGAAGTTTCTAATCCTAAAGTAAAACTTACGTACGAGCAAGTTATAGCTAAAGTAGAAACAGCAGGAATGTATGATTTAGCTGATTCGTATATCCAAAACAGATTTAATAATCTCAAGAATAAAGAAGTTAGCGCAGAACAATTTGTTTCGATGTGTAAAGGAGCGCAGCTTACTCCAAAAGACTTGAATACTAATTCTCAAATTGGTATGACTGTTAGAATCAGAGACGGAAAGTATGTTGTAAGAACAAAAGATGGTAACGTTTCTGAATTTGATTCTCTAGAAGGTGTTCTTGATGTGTATGATGTTGAACAGAAAAAATACATAAAAGCACATTATCCTGAGATTGTTGAAAAAGAGATAGATGAATATATTCGGGCAAACAATATCCCCCAAGAAGAACAAGAAACTGTCCGTACTCTCCTCCGCCTCAAAGCCGGACTAGGGGTAAATGATGGTGTAGGGGTAAATGAAGGGGTAAATGATGGGGTAAATGATGGGGTAAATAATGGTAGCGAATCTTCTCGTTCAACTACTCCATCTGGTGAAGTTAGTTCTAATCCTGCGATAAAAGGCATTAATGAAAAACCACTTATTCTAGTTGGAAAAAATGGTGAAGAACAATTTGACGTTCAATCAAAACAGCCTGCTGAACGGATTTCTCAATTTGAAGATTATTTTAAAGATGTCCAAGCTAATAATAACGGTAGCAAAGTTGTAGTTTTAGCTAATGGAATTGTTGTAACAAAAAAGGCTCGAAATGAATATATGATAGAGATTCCGTCAAGTGAAAATTCTACCGGTTATGAAAGAATCTTAACTTACAATGAACAAGGAATTTTAGAAGAATCAAAAGTTGCAGTTAAAAATTCTGATGGTACAACTACAGAGCAAATAACTACTTATGATAATGGTATCGAGCGAATCGTAGAAGAATCCATTATGGATGGAAGATTTGTTGTTAAAAAATCATTCACTGATATTCAAAGCGGCGTTACTGAAACAACTGAATTTGAATATGTTAATGATAATGAAGCTAAAATGATATCTACTTCAAATGAACCGGGTGAACTTAGAAGCCATCCCGGAAGTATCAGCTGCAGAAGAATACATTTAACTGACAATAATAGACCTGCAAACCAAAACAGAATCACTGTAACAGAGTGGATTTATCCTGACGGTTCAAAAGATAGCCGAGAAGTAACCCATGACGGATATGTTATCGAAATAACAAGAGATGGAAAAGCGACAATTGAAGGAGAGTCAGTTAGCATAGAACAAGCCAGAGAAAAATCTGATTATGAGAAATTCAATTCTGATATTACCGCTCAAATTCAAGAATCAAAAGCAGTAGAGTATACAGGTGAAGTCCCGAGAGGTTATGTTATAGATGAAGTTTCTCATAAGCCAATAAAAGTTGATGTAGATAAGATTGATGTCAAAATTGATTACCAAAAAGGTCAAGGTGGAAGTATTGTTATAAAAGATGAGCACGGTAACCAACTTGGTCATGTAGGATTCAGTATACGAAAAAGTAGTAAACAAATGCATTTTCACGCACTCGGAAGTCTTGTAGAAGGTTGCGGAATCGGAACAAGATTGATTAACGAGCTTGTTAAAATATCTGAACAAGAGGGTATGGAACTTGTTGCGGAAGCAGGAACTTATCCGAGATTAGGCGGTGCAAAACATTCTCCAACAAATCTAAAATTTTATTACAAAATGGGATTTAGAGCTGTAGACCCTGAAGTTGATAAAGTAGTAAGAGAATGTATAGAAAAAGGATTTGATATCCCGCCATCATTAAATAAAAATGAAAAAATCAAATATGTAGGTACGGAAAACTCTGCTCAAAAGCAAAGTGATGCTCAATTGGGTCAAACAAATATACACACAAATTTTGTAAATAAAGTAAAATCAGGCGCAAAAGCAGAACTTTCAAGTATAAAACTTGCTGAGACGAAACTTAAACTAAAGGGTGCAATGACCCTAAATGATGGAACAGACCTGTTTTATGATAAAAAATCAAAAATGTTTAAAGCTTTTTATCGTAATGATGTTTATCGTTCAAATTCTATTGAGCAACTTTTTGAGGGAATTCAAATTGCAAGAACTGCAGCTAATATAGAAAAAAGGATGACAAATGAAAATTCCATTGTGAATTTAGATGAAAACACTATTATACGAAAGCTGGGAACTGATAATTATGAACTTGTATCAAAAAACAATAGTTCTAAAGATATTATTATACATGGTGTAACAATAACTGCAGTTTTAAACAAATTATATAATGGGGTTAACGAAAATATTGATATTAAAACAAATTTAAATTATTCAAAGCCTTATGAAAGCACTGTTAAATATCCTGCATATAATTTTATTACAGGACCGCTTGGAAATGGAACTTTATATAATTTAGTACGCGAAAGCAAAGATTTTAGAGAAGAAGTGACAGATGCCTTAAAAATCACTGAGCAGAAAATATTGGAACAAAATCCAAATTTCAACGAGAGCAATTATTCGGATTATGTTGATCCGACTGAAGACAGATTCACTTCAATATTACCTGATGGAACAATTATTTCTGTCAACTCACCTACTATAGATATTGCGACTTATTTATTTATAATAAAACCTGATGGCACACAGATAAATATATATACTAAAGATTCTGAAGAAATGAAACTTGCAAACAGGATAATAAACTACGCAAGACTGAATAGCCCAGTAAATGATAAAACAGTCTTCAAAATAAGTGAAAAAGTTGCCAGCGGAATGTCTGTCAATGATGCTATATCACAATTAACATCCGACAAACCAGGGGTAAATGCAGGGGTAAATGCAGGGGTAAATGAGGGGGTAAAAGGAGGTAAAAAAGTTTCACCGCAAACTGTTTCATCAGGACAAGACAATAGCGGTTTAGGTTTTGAGGTTAAGAAGCCAGAATCAGTTTCCCATGCCGGAAGCTCTGAAGTCCACATGTCACCCGATCCAAAGCAAGAAGAAAAAGCAAAAACTTTTGAAACTCCGGAACAAAAATACGAATTTTCGCTCAACAAGACTGTCGATTTATTAAAACAAATTGGTGTAACTGATAGAAATATTGAAAAATTTAAAGCAGGTTGTTCGCAAGAAGTCCTTGATTATATCGAAGAAAGAATTAATGCGGAAGATTTTGACCCCATGAAAGATGGTTCATATCTTCATTTCTTAAATCAGTGGAACTTAGAGCTTGTTAAAACACTCAGAGCTGATGAAGAATTCCCACAAGAGAGCATAGGTATTGTTGCACATGCTGCATACAACAGATTCTATTCACAAAATATAATGCAAGCCTATGAAAAAGATGTTAATATTGTTGCTGCTGCACAAAAACTGGTTCAACGTCTGAATGCTCAAGAGGCAATGGAATCTTCTCCTGAATACATAGCAAGACAAGAAGCTTACAAAAACGGTGTTCAAAATATTAAAAATAATACAACATTAGAAGAAAACATTATCCACGATTTAGGTCAGTGGGGTGATATTGCTGATAGTTCAATTCAAGAGCTTATCATATATTGCGAAAAGAACGGCATAAAAAAATATTATAGTTTACTGGCAAAGTGTAATAGCAGAATTGGCGGAAAAGCAGATGCAGAAGGCAGAAAAGCTCGTGTTGATTATGCAATTAAAGGATTTAAAAACGGTCTTTCTTTAGATGATGTTAATGAATTAATGCGAGAGTATAATGAAAATACTCCGGAAGAAAGAGAAATAAGATTAAACCAAGAAATCGTAAGAGTAAAAGCTGAAAACGAAGAAAGAATTCAAAAAGAAAACAATATTCAAGCTAATAAAACTCGAATTCTTGATAAATGTACTACTCCTGAAGCGAAGATTGCAGCAGAAAAAGCTTTATCTAATGAAAAATTGCCGGAAGATATTATATTATTTGCTGATCAAATCTTTGATAAAGAAATGACTGCTGATATGTGGAAATATTTTGACAGATGTTTAAATGAAATAGTACCTGAAAAATACGATAGAGCCGGATTTTTGTATAAATTTAATCAAGGTCTTAAAGAGCCAAATATTCACGAAAATGAAATAAATTCTTCTTGGAAAGAAGAAATGTCAAAAGCTCCAAAAAGAGAAATGACAACAGAATATTTAAGCAGTTTGACTTATGAAAGAAATGGACACACAATGCCTATCTTTAATGAGGTTAGCATTAAAAAATTGCAAGAATTTGCAAAAGAAAATCCTGAAGTTGCAAACTATATTCTTGATATTTGTATTAATAAAAATCCTAGAGTAGGTGCTCCGTTCCTGTTACAAGGAACAATAGAGGGTTTCAAAGCTAATCCTGATATGGCATTTTCTATACTTAACATGAAAAACAACGACGGAACACCTAGATTTGATGATTTTGAAGCTGACATGTTATTGAGTAGCATCGCTACAAAATCTTCTTTAATTCAGGAAGCTTTTAAATTGGAAAAGCTAACAGGTATTTCAATAAAAAATTTCGGACATGTTATATATAAAGCTGAAGATATAAAATATGTAAGAAGAACTGTTGTAAATGAATTTTGCAACAAACTTAAAAACGAGCAATCACAGAACGGTCAAAGGTATACGTCTTATGAAGTTGATTCACATATATATGATGCATTTATAGAAAATCATGAGCTGACAATAGAATATTTAAACAAAAATAAAGAGGCAAAAGAAAAACTATATGACGGACGAATGATTAAACTTGAAGTTGTAGCAAAGTCTATTCCAAAGCTGTATGAAAAAATTAAAAACGATATGGAATCTTCTGATTCAGCAATTCGTATTGATGCGATATCTGTATTAGAAAATCTTAATATTGATAATATAGATGTAGCGCATAAATTATATTGTGATTCAGAAATTAAAATTCCGGCATATCAAATTACTTATATAATGGAATCCGTAAAACCGGAAAATAAAAAATTCGCAAATCAATTAATTGAGATAGAAAGTTTAGACAAAAAACACATTAGAGATATTTTAGAAGCTGTAGTAATTCGTGACCCTAATGATGCAGGCGGAAACAACGGTCATCCTGATCCTAAAAAGATGAATCGCTATCAAAAACTTTTGACAAACCCTAAATTATCCGCGTGGGTTAACGATATGCTGGAAAAAGGCTGGGATATTGAAACCATATCAAAACTTGCACCGTCAAAACGAAGTTTCCACTCAGAAGTTCAAACAGGTGAACCGAAAGACGAAGTAATAAGTTACTTTAACGATTTAGGACTTAACGATAAACAAGCAGAAGCTGTTAAAAAAGCTATTTCAAGAAATGGCGAAGTTGTTCCGGAACTTCAAGAACAAGCTATAAGATTGATAAATTCCGGTGTTGATAAGAGTAAAATCGGTGATATCATTAATTTTGCAACAATTAACGGAAAAATAAGACCGGAAATTGTCGATGATGCAATTTCTCTTCAAGGGCTTGGTTTAAATCCACTCCTTGAAAAACAGCTTCCAGTCTTAAAAAATCTTACTGCTGATGAAGTCGAAACAAACTATAATAAAAAGATTAAGCCACAAATTTTGGCTATTATACAAAAAACCGTTACTCCCGAGATGAGAGTAAAACTTGCAGAACGAGGTTTCGATATTGATTCAATTTCCGCTAAATTAACTTCTCAATCAGTAAGAACAGAAGGAAACGGCACAGAAAGAGCTAAACAAGTTTCACAAGGTCGTGCAAGAAATACAATTACAGGGTTTGAAAAATTTATTGTAGATAAATACAATCCGTCTGATACAGTTTGGCGCAGTCCGGAAGAAACCGCAAAATGGGCTGATAAAAAATACAATGAGAAACATGATGATTATAAAAAAGGACTCTTTAGATCATTAAGAACAGGCGACCACGTTGATGTTAATGAAGTCAACAAACAACGTGAAGAACGTTTGGAAGCCTGGTTTAAGTTTATTGATACAGACGAAGAAATTAAAAGAAATCCGTTTATAAAAGTTATATTGGCGGATTACGCAACCCACGAATTGGCACCGGAAAATTCTGCTGTTCCTCCTGAATTAAATATAGGAAGAGTAAAAAGCGCACTCGCAAAAGCTCTTGAAACAGGGGTATTATCTTTTGAAAAAGCATATACACTTGAAATGAACAGAGCTGCTAAAGAATCTTCCGGTGTTGAAGTAACGGATATGATAATTGACGGACGCAAAATGAAATGGTATACAGTTCCTCAAACCGACAGTTCACGAGAAGATTTTGAAGAAATGGCAGGCAACGTTCAAGCACTTTCTGACGGTACAAATTGGTGCATAAGAACTTGGAACGCTAAACCATATATTCAAAAAGGAAATATCCACTTCCTCGTTGATGAGGACGGAAAAACACAAGTTTGTATAAGAGAAAATGATACCGGACATATTGCAGAAATCCAAAAACGCCAGCAAAACGGAACCGTTCCTGTTGCGTATATAGATTATATTCAAAAATTTATTAAAGAAAAAGATTTAAAAGGCTGTGAAGAAAATGTAAAAACAGCTGTTGATAATAAACCAATATTTGATGCTTTGAAAACTGAACTTCAAAAGTATGCACAAGATAAAAATTACAAAGCAATATTAGAAAAAATGGGTATAAAAGTAACAGAACTTTCTGACGGAACTTGGGAATTATCACATTACAGCTCTTATGTAAATAGCTATGCTCTTTCTGATTTGGGAATAAAAGAGAATGACTTGCTTGCTAATGTTTCCGTGATAAAAGGACCTGCAAACTTCAAAGATTCCAATGTAACATCTCTACCAAAACTAAGAGAAGTTGGGGGAGAACTGAATTTTGCATACGCAGAAATTTCTAACCTCAAAAGTCTTGTACGTATCAACGGCAAAGACATCGACTGGGGAGCAAATGAGATAAATGGTGTTGAAAATAATAAAACTGATGCTGCTACTACCACTCAAGCTACAGCCTCAAATAGAGAAAGCTCTAGGAGTACTCAAAGTAGTGGGCTTGGGTTTGAAGTCAAAAATACTAGCGAAGCAACCCAAAATTATATAAACAACAAAAAACAAAAATTACAATCTGAGTATCAATTTTCTGATGATGATATGAAAATATTAGAATCAATAGGGAATGATGCAGAAACTGTTGATAATATAAATAAAATTCTTGAAAACAAAAAAATAAATGATTTAAATTATTTTAAAGAAGTAGAACCACGCAGAGTTGCATTATTTGTTCGAGAAGTAATGAATACTGTTAAAAGACATCCTGAGATTCCTGAAGAATTAATAATAAATCTTGTTACTAAATTTAATATACAAATAATTGAAATAGATGGCGAATTGCACATCGGAAACGTTCTCGAAAAAGTTTTAGATTTAGTTAAAACTCAACCTAAATATCAAGAAGAAATATTGGAAATTTTAGGTGACCCTAAAAAGAATAAAGATTTACATTATAGTGAATTATATGATGAAAATGAACAAAATAACATATACAAAAACATAACAGATAAAAATTTTGCAAAAATAGCAGATGCCTGCGGAGTAGAGATTGCAGTTAGAGGTTTGAATAAACTTTGTAGTACTGAGTTTAAAGGTTATGAGCAAGTAAATGAATTAATACATGGAAAAGAAACTCCTGAATTAAAGGCTATTAAAGATAGTTTTAGAGAAAAAACAGGTGTAGAATTACATTTAGACAATAATTTGACAAAGGAGCAAGCAGAAGTTTATGCAAAAGCAGCAGAGGAAGCATATCAGCAAATACGTTCAGCTGAGAAAAATCCACCCGAACAGCTTTATGTAACAGAGTGGGTTCCTGAACGCAGCGGTGGAGTATTCTCGAGGAAAGGAGAACAAAACTCTCATGTAATTTCCGTAAAACCGGGAGATGACATTGAATACTTTAAACATAGCGTTATACACGAAAGTGTTCATATGTTTGACAGAAATACACTCGGTGGTAATATTGATCACAGTTTCCGTTTCCAAAATGTCGGTATACGATTAAATGCAAATAGAACGCTATCTTATGATAAAAATGAAGCCAAAGAATTGCAAACATTAGCTGCAAAATACATATCGAATTATAGTTCTACTACGGCACATGAATTTGTAGCAGAGTTTGGTGCAATGATTATTGAGGGTAAAATAAAAGTTGAAACTTATGATGATAAAAATGGAAAATTAAAATGTAAAGTTACTGTAAAAGAACCATTTTTTAATAACAATCCAAAACCAACAGAAATAAAAATTACGGAGCAGGATATAAAAAATCTAGAAAAACTTGCTGAATACTATTTTGCAATTGGTGGTCAAAATTTCACCTTAAAAGAATTTAAAGAACAAACAAAAACATCCCCTGTTAGCGAAAAAGAAGTTACTGATACTAAAACTCAAAGTAGCGGGCTTGGGTTTGAAGTCAAAAAGCCAAGTGGTGTAAAAGATTTTAATATAAAAGACGATTCAAAAACGCAAGCTACAGGCAAAGTAGCTCAAGCAAGCAATGAGATAAAAAATATCCATGATGAACTTATTAAAGATTTTATGAAAACACATCCTGACAAAGATGTCTTAGCAAGTCTGAAAAAACTCTTGATTGAAGCGGAAACAACAGAATCTGATAACAATAATATATTTATAGAATATATTCATAGTTGTGAGGAGTTATTAAATGTTTCTAATCATGAAAGTTATGAAAAAATCATAAAAGAATTGGGCGATAAAATGACTAAAATCGAACAATTAATGGACGATAATAAGATTGAAAATTTTGATTTAAATAATATACTTGCTGTATCTGAATATCAACAACTAATTTTATCAAGAGTAGACAATAAATTAAGAATCAAAGGTGAAGATAAAACTACTGTGGCACTATCAACGAGTTTATCAAGTACAAAAGTGGAAAATATGCCTATTGTGCAAGGTCAAAGCGGCTTAATCACTTTGAGTGAAAATGGCACTATACTCGGGCATGTTCAATATGCGATAAAAGGCGAAGGTGATAACAAAGTTTTGACTTTTGAAGGATTAACATCTGATGTTGAAGGTCAAGGAATTGAAACAAAATTAATCCAAGAACTTATAAAAGTGAGCAAGCAACTTGGTGCTAAAGGTAGAATTAGCGCAACTGCAAGTCCTATGCTTGCAAAAAATGGAAAAGTTACTAACATAGAATTCTATTATAAGTTAGGGTTTAAAGCAGTTGACCCTAAAAAAGATGCGGCAATAAGAAGTTATATAGATCAAGGAAAAGAAGTCCCAATTGCACTAAATGTAGGAACAGAAATTGAACTTACAAAAGCAGCTGCTGCAAGAATAGAAAGAACTGAACGCAAAACAATTTTAGATAAGTATGAAAAAATTCAATCTTCTGAAGGCAAAAAAATTGATAAAGCTCTAAGTGAATTATTTTATATTGTTCAGAAAAAAGGAGATACTTCCGCTAAAGTTCAAGAAATAAATAATGGTCTAAAAGAACTTTCTAAGACAAATCCTATTGAAGCTGAAAACTTAACACTTGTTTTAAATGCATTTACTAAAGAAAAAAGTTGTGCTGAAGTTACAAGAGAAGAAATAGGGGCTATTGTTCAACATTATAGACGTCAGTATGCTTTAGAACTAGGAACAATGGAAGAAGAACTTATGAAAGTTGCCGGCAACTTAGGAAAACCAACTTCAAGAGTCAAGAGTGATATGAGTTTGTTTGATAAAATCGCAAATTATGCATTTGAAAATCCTAATCATCCTCTACAATTCGCTTTAGATGGAGTAAGAGACAATGTAGGGTTTAGGTTTGTTTTAAAATCGAAAGACATGAAAAACTTACCTCAAGTGCAAGCTCTTTTAAAATCAAAAAAGCCTAATCAAGCATTTTCAGCTGGAATGAAAGAATATTCTAAAGCAGTAGAAGAAGTCGTCAAAAATCTTATAGACGCAGAGAATCCATATTTTACAATTACACGTGTGTCAGATTATTATGATAAAAAAGGGCATGCCATAATTGATAAAGAAAAACTTAGTGAGCTTGAATTCCGCTTAAATAATCAAGGAAAACAAAACTTTGTAGTTGAAAATGCAAGATGGTATTATAAGGCTCAAAAATCTTGTTATCCTGCTTTGCAAATAAACTTACGCACCCCAGATGGTAAGGTAATCGAACTTCAAATAAGATTTGATGAAGTTGATGAATATGCAGAATTTGAACACTTCGTTTATGACATTATGACTGATAAAGACATTATTGGTCGTCATCCTGAGTTAGAACCGCTAATTGAGCCACTTTCTGGAATCTTAGATAGAATGTCAAAAGAAGACTATAATAATTTCTATATAAAATATACTCAAGACCAATATCATTACAGGTTCTTAAAATCACTTGGAATTAATATAAAAGAACCTCGCTTTGAGGACTATACTGATTCGAGTGGACAGCCATTTGCTCCACACTTGAGTGCTAAGAATCTTAAATTACTCCACGACTTGATAGATGAAGTAAAATCAGGTTTAAAATCTATAGAAACAGCTCTTGATGAGTATAAAAGTGCCATAACGACGAGTACATAAGAATGTATAAAACACAGCATTAAATTTTGCTTATTATACCACCGCCAAGAACAAGTTCGCCATCATATAGTACGACTGATTGACCAATTGCAATCGATTTTTGCATATCATCAAATTTTACAATAATTTCATCATTATCTAATTTTACACTAACGTCTACAGGCTGCTGTGTAGAACGAATTTTGGCTTTTGCTCTAAACTCTTGAGAAGTCGGTTCAATAATCCAATTCAAATTTGATGCGCTTAAAGTGTCTTTCATTGTTTTGTCTTTTGGACCAATTACTACTTCATTTGTATCTTTTCTAAGTTCTAATACATACAAAGGTTCTGTTGAAGATACTCCGACTCCCTTTCTCTGACCGATTGTGTAATTCCATATCCCCTTATGAGTTCCTAAAATTTTACCATCTAAGTCAACTATATTACCTTCTTTTTCTTTTACTCCTAATAATTCATTATAATCACCATAATAAAAATCTTGACTATCAGGTTTCTCGGCTACAGACAGTCCATTTTTGGAAGCAATTTCACGTATTTCGTCTTTTGTTTTATTCCCGAGTGGTAAATATATTTGAGCCAGTTGTTCCTGTTTTAAACGATATAAAAAATAAGACTGGTCTTTTTTAGGATTTGCCCCCCTTTTTAAAATAAATCTGCCGTCTTTTTCTTCTATACGAGCATAATGACCGGTTGCAAATTTATCAAAATCAATACCGTTTGCACGTGCAAGACGAGGTAGAACATCAAATTTAATAAGTGAATTACACCATATACACGGATTTGGTGTATGACCGCTAAGGTATTCTTTTTTAAAGTTATCTAAAACAATCTCTTCATACTGCTTTGCGCAATCAAAAACATAGAATGGAATTCCTATCTCTTCTGCAATTTTTCTTGCATTTTCGATATCTTCTTTTTCATCCGGTCCAAAACATGCCCCGTGTGTTTTGGGGAGTTTATCTTTTAACTGTTCTTTTACACCTCTATCACCCCAAATTGCCATTGTCGCACCTATAACTTCATGACCTTGCTGTTTGAGCAACAAAGCAGTAACAGAAGAATCTACACCGCCGGACATTCCAACTAATATTTTCATTGTTTACTCCTTATTTTGACGTGCTATTAATATCTTTATATTAGCACAGAAGATTAAAACTTCTTAATATCTTAATTCGTTTTTTTCGCTGTTGTTTACTTCTGTATCTGTTTCATAATATTCTTGAGAAAGTTGTGTATCAGTAATTTTTACGTCAACCAGCTTTTTTAGCACTTCTATATAATCAAGGCACTTTTTACCTTTAACCCCATGTGTTTCCATTTGAATTTCACCATTTGGCAATAATTTTATTTTAAGCTTTTTGTCAGACATATTTACCTCGTTTTAATCAATGTTTACCGTAAGTACGATTGTATTATCGTCCATAACTTCTTCATCTTCTACTTGCATATTATTTTCTTTTAGCTTTTCTATAATGTGCATATATGCATCTTCTTGAACATTCATTGCATATTCACTATTCAAATCACCGACTTTTTCTTCTGCATTATCATTTTCAAGACAAGATATTCTTAAATTATATGGTTTATCCATAGCCGGTTTTTCAAATGTAAGTTTATAATTGTCTACATCACCGACCATTCCATCTTCCCATTCGGAGATATTCTTAACTCCATGTTCTTCAAGGGTTTTTCTTAAGATTTCTTTATCCATAAATGGAGTTTCAAAAGTCTTTTCAATAAAATGCTTTTCTGTAATAACCCTATCTTCACTGCAATTTTCTTTAACTTCTTCATTCAACAAATTGTATAATTCGTTATTTGAGGTTTCTTGACTTCTATTATTAACCGCACTTGCTGCTGCCGTTGCTATTGCACCTACTACCCACATTAAGGCATATGGTACTGCTACTACTGTACATGACATTGTTTATTCTCCTATTCTTGCCGGCTTTGTGGAACCGAACTGCTCACTGTAAACATTATTTTATTATATATCTAAAAGGGATGATATAAGTTCTGTATTATATTTACCCCATATTTGCCCCATATTTACCCCATAATTTACCCCTAAAAGTCTAATGTTCTTCCGCCTCTGCTTGTTGTTGCATTTTTATTATCAATCTCTTTTGAATATTGCTTCATTTTAGAAGTCTTTGTTGCAGAAACTGCTCTAACATTCGCCCATTGACGCAAAGCAAGAACTTGTTCTCTTTGTGTCATAGAAAGTGGAACTGTAGTTTGAATATTTTTAACTAAGTCCTCAAATTTTAATGGTCTTTGTTCGAAAAATGCATCGCAAAGAGCAGAAACAACAACCTGTTCTATCTCAGAACCAATAAATCCTTCGCTTAATTTTGCAAGTTCACCGCATAAATTTGATACTTTGATAATCTCTGATGCGACATATTTATCTTTAAGTCTGCGTTCCAAATGAAGTTTAAAGATTTCTTTTCTTTCTTCTTCAGTCGGTAAATCTACAAAGAAAATCTCATCAAAACGTCCTTTTCTTAATAATTCCGGTGGAAGTCCGCTTATATTATTTGCTGTAGCTATTACAAAAACTGGTGACTCTTTTTCTTGCATCCAGGTAAGGAATTGACCAAAAATACGGGATGAAACTCCGCTGTCACCATTTGAACCAAGACCGCTTAATCCTTTTTCTATCTCATCTATCCATAATATAGACGGTGCTACTGCTTCGGCTGTTTGAAGCGCTCTTCTCATATTTTCTTCAGAACTTCCTACTAGACCGGAAAAAACTTTACCAAAATCAAGCTTTAAAAGAGGAAGTCCCCATATTGTACTCATTGCTTTGGCGGTTAAACTCTTACCGCATCCGGGAACTCCTGTTACCAAAACACCTTTTGGAGCCGGTATACAATATTTTTTTGCTTGTTCTGACCAGGAATTATTTCGCTTTAAAAGCCAATTTTTTAAGTTATCCAAACCGCCTATATCTTTCATAGTATAATTTGAATGAATAAATTCTAAAATGCCGGTTTTCTTTATTACTTGAACTTTTTCTTCTAAAACTACTTGCAAATCATCAATACTAATCTTGCCATCATTTACCATTGCAAGAGCAAATGCACTTTCTGCCTCTTGTAAGGTTAAGCCTAAAGCTGCCTTGCATAATTTATCCTTATCTTCACTGCTTAATTCGTTTACTACACCTGTGTTTTGATTTATCATGTTTTCAAATTTTACTTTTATTTCTTCTAATGTTGGAAGTGCAAAATCATAAATAGTAATTTCTTTTTGTAAAGATTCCGGAATAAGAAGCTCTGTAGATACAAAAAATATCGTTTTTCTAACAGTCCCCAATTTTAAATCAGGAATAATGTCTCTAATCTTTCTGATTACATTATAATCCGGCTGTCTTCCTTTAGGACCAAAATTGACATGAAAATCATATAGAATGAAAACAGCATCTTTATCATATTTGCGAATGAATTCTAATGCCTTACAAGGACAAGACGTATCAGAAACTAGCTTTTGAGTTGCATCATTCAATAATCCGCTTGTTTGAGTCCATATAAAAACTTCTCTGGGGAATTTTACAAGTTTTTCATCCGTTACAATAGACTTAATATGCTTTGTAACCCTATCTTCTTCAAAAGTCGTTATATATATCATTGGGAATCTTGCTCTGACTAGATTCGCTAATTTGTATGTGCTCATATAGAATCTCCTATTTAAATTTTATATTATCATTTTTATTTAATCTATAAATCAACCTTTTACTGTATAAAATTGAGTCCTTTGATTATTTTTACTTTGTATATCATTCTTCTAAATCAAGCTTTTTTACATCTAAATCAACACTTATATTTTCATTTTTGTCTAAATTTTTATCATTAATCAGTTCATCTTCTTTCGATTTCTCTTCTAATGATTCGTTCTTTATATATTCAACTGTGCAATCATTCCTTTGTGACAAAGCTTCATATAATTCTTCAAATTCAAGAATTTGTTCCAATTGTTTATCCGCTAATATGTCTATTATTGTAACAGTATCTGCATTCACAACAAATTGAGTTTTTGGAATTGCCTTATTATGTATTTTCTTTATAGAATTAAATTTTTTTGTGCATAATATCTGAGGAGTTTCATTTAATTTAATTATCATTGTATAATGATTCTCTTTTGAAAAATATGGTCTTGATAAATATATTTTTCTACCCCTAAACGAATTTTTAGGATAAAGCTCACCAAATAAATCATATAAACTCTGAAAATTTGTACTATCATCAAATTCCATATCAAAGATTCCCCAAATAGTCATTACTTCTGCTTTTGCACCAAGAGTATCTCCGCATAGTAAAAATATCTCTCGTTTATCAATATTTTTACTTATATTTCTGCAATAAAAAAATGACCGTCTATCTTCTACATATAATGTTAAATAAACATTATCATTACTTAATTCCAAATGGGGAGTATTTTTTTTATAATATTTTTGCAATTTCGCTGCGTATTGTTTTCTTAATTTGTATAAATCGTTTAGCGGAACGTACTTGTTTTCATTAGTGTGATAATGCTCATTAAAAAGAATGTGAGAGTATTTATACAAAAAATCCGGACAAAATTTACCTAAAAATTTAAGCAAATAAAGCGAAATAAAATCTATCAAATAAGAACTAACAGCAAATAAGCAGACTATTCCAAATATTAATGCAATAATCCCAACTAAAATAAATATCACGTCTAAGGTTATTTTTTCCATAATCTATCCTCTATTTTTAATTATAAATCCAAATTTCTTTCATCAAATTTTTGGGGAAGGGGTAAATGGAGTGAATCATATTGGGAATCATTTGGGGGAAAATTTATTTCTTTAGTTTCGTCTGAGTTTTGTTCAGATGTTTCAACCGGCAAATTTGCTTGTTGCATATTTTGAACTTCTACCGGCATTGTCTCTTCCCTTTTGTTTTGTTGTAAATCTTCTAATGTTATAACCTGACAGTCACTCCTGCTTGAATATTGTTCCAAAAGTTCAGAATAGTTTTCTAGTTTCCTTTTTTGTTCAGTAAAATCATACATTATACTATGCAATACGTTGAGTTCTGCTTTTATAACAAATTTTTTTGGTTTATCATAATCAGGTGTTCCCCATATCTCGGAACATAAAATAATTTTTTCACCATTTGAAAGAGTATTTATTTCCATACGACAAAATTCATTTTGTACTTTTATAATATCTGAATTATTATCATGTATTGGAGGGGGCGTTCCTAAGCTAATTGTATGATAAAGTATACTATTATTGTTTAAAGATGTATATAAATATTCTAAATGTGAATACTTAGTAGAACTATTAAATTCCATATCAAAAATAGCCCACATCGTGCTTACGTGGTCAATATTATTTTTTACTTCAAGATAATGTCCCCAAAAATAATTTTGACCGACAGATTGAGGTCGTTCTTTTACATAAAGATATGAAATTATTCCATTTTCTGTGATTATTCTTGCTTCACAGTATTTATTAATTAAATATGTTTTTGGAGTATTTTTTTTAAAATAAGTTTTTAATTTATGTTCATATCGAGTTCTTATTTCTCCAGGGTCTCTGTATTTATATAAAGCAGCTGTTTCAGAATGTGCATAATACAATGCTTCTATTCCCCAAAGACATGGTATTAAAAAAGCAATGAAGAATCCGCTAAATAAAAGCATTGAATTCAAAAAAACAGCTGATAAAATAAAAAGAATTATTGATATTATAGATAGTAATATTATAATTGCATCAATACATCTATACATACTACTTTACTCCTAAAAGTGACATTTTACGTAGTATCTCATCAAAGTTTCCAATTCCATTCATGAATATTTGTCCGTTTTTGGAGATATTTACTTCTACTTTGTTTTTATATTTTGTAAAAATCTCTTCATTATATCTATTTGTTAAAAAATGATATCTTTGATTAGAAGAACCGCACCAAGGACGTGAATAATCTGTTAATTCTTCTATAAATTCCCCATCTATCAGCAAATCGGTATTATCTAAAAGCTTTTTATTTTTTGCATCTAGTCTTAATTCTTCCAATTTACTTCCCGTAAAACACACTATACTTAATCCTTTTTTATTTACCTCTTCTGCTATAATTCCAAGAGCTTCTGCTTGTTCAAAAGGCTCTCCGCCAAGAAAGGTTACTCCCTCAATCCCATCTTTATGTTTAAGAATGTCCTCAATAATATTTTCGACTTTATACAACTCGCCTTTGTCGTATGACCAAGTATGTACAGCCTGACATCCCTTGCAATGACGAGAACATCCTTGTACCCAAATACAATATCTGTTACCCGGACCTTCTACTTTTGTATTTTTTATAATATTAAAAACTCTTAATTTCAAAATCTTTACTCAGCTTTAAAATAGTCGCAAATAAGCTTTTCTCTTCTTGGAATAATGCGCTTTACAGCCTCAATAAGCGGATTTTTTTCTAAGTTTTCAAGCTCTTTTTTAAGTATAGCTTTTTCTAAAATTAATGTATTATAAAGTCCGCTACATGCATCATTAACAGACTGGTGTAAATGTAATTGTTTAATTTGGGCTTCTTTTTGATGTATTTGTTTTTTTAATAGTTGTTTATTATTCACAAAAGCTCACCTTTCGTATTTTAGAATATAATGTTTTTTTATATTTATCAATCGACTTTTTAGTGGATTTAAATTCTAAAACAAAAAGAATATGCGTAAAAAGTTGAAAATGCCTATTTACTATATTTTTTTAATTGTAAAGAACTCTCAGACCAACAAGTTTACCCCTTAACAGCACCGTCGTTTTCGCCGGAGATAAAGTATTTTTGCATCATTAAGAAAAATATAATTATAGGAATTGTTGATATTATTGAACCTGCAGCAATGAATCTCCAATTTGCGGAAAACATACCTTGAAGATTATTGATACCCACAGGAAGTGTATACATAGATTCTTTTGTAAGCATAATACTCGGCCACAAAAACTCTCCCCAAGAGCCTATAAACGTAAACACAGCAAGAACTGCAAGTGTGGGTTTTACCATTGGAATTACGACTTTTATAAACATCTGAAATACATTACATCCATCTACTATCGCTGCTTCTTCCACTTCTTTAGGAACTTTTAAAAATGCTTGTCTCATTAAAAATATACCAAATGCGCTTACTGCAAAGGGCATAACAAGACCAATATATCCCATAACATTATTAACACTGTCTATCAAATGCAATTTTAAAGTTATTATGTAGACTGGAAGCATAATCGCTTGGAATGGTATCATAATAGTTGCTAATATTGAAAAAAATACAACACGTTTGCCTCTAAATTGCATTCTTGCAAGAGGATAAGCCGCCAAAGATGATAATATAAGATTTAAGCCTACGGTTAAAGCTGCTACAATAACACTATTCCAAAAATAGGCCATAAAATCTACTTTCCCCCAAACATCAATATAATTTTGGAAAGTAAAATCTGTTGGTATAAATTTTGGAGGATACGCAAAAATATCTTCATTGATTCCTTTTAGTGAAGTTGATGTTAACCATAAAAAAGGAAATATTGATAATAACGAAGTCGATATTAAAATTATATGAATAAATATTTTTTTTGTAAGTTTTTTTAGCATCTCTATCTATAATTTAAACAGTAAATAGAATAATTTGCAAATAAATTTAATAAATTAAGCATTTTCCTTGTTAAATTTAGAACCATTTTGCTCCATTTTTGCGTGTTTTTTTCGTGTATTAGAATATGTTAATCTTGGAATAAACCAGCCTAATATTATTGGTGAAATAAATACTGTAGATATGAAACCCGGTACAGAATTTAATCCTCTTGCAATTTTTTCGATAGAACCTTTCTTGTCTATCGGAGCATCATGCATTAGTTTGGTTATTTTTTCTTTTGTTTCTTGGTTGTCTTTCATTTTCTCAAAGAATGAAATCAGTTTGCTATTTTTATCTGCTTTATCTTTATTCTTTATTGATTCTAATGTAAATGTATTATTATTAAAGATTTCCTGAGCATTAGTAGATTTAGATAATATTTTTTCTAAATCTCCACCTTTTTCATTAATAAATTTAGCAAAATTTACCATTTTTTCTTTACTGTCGATATTTCCATATAATGCTTGTAATTCAGTGTTTGTGAATAACTTTAAATCACTATACGGATTAATAGCATCAATAAATTTATTCCATTTGGATTTGTTCATAGATGCTCTATTCGATAAAATAAAACCTTGCTTATTTTCGTAAAGACTAATTATGCCTTTTTGCATTATAGGCACTGTATAAACAACACCTAAAGACGATATAGAATCTCTAAGTAGAATCTCATTAATCTCTGTCATATCTTTTTTACCGTTTTCGTCTACAAGAGCTCTGTCATATGCTCTTAGACCCCTTGGTAAAAGCAAGCCAAACATAGATAAGCAAGCCATCAAACTCGGTGTAAAGTTATATCCGCTATATTCAAATTCTTTTTGGAACCATGCCGGAATTTTCTTTGTTATAAATTTTCCAAGTTTTGATATCCAATTTTCGGAATTAATACCTTTTCCCTTAAATGAAACACTATTTTGCTGTGATTTATTTTCGTCTTTGTTATCATTATCATCTTTGACTAAATGTTGTGCGCCAGGAGCAACACTATTAAATGCGTATAATTTTGGCAGTATTGATAATCCGGCAAGTGTAGTTGTGACTGTTGCAACATTAAAACCTAATCTTTTAGCTGCAAAATTGTTCTTGATATTTTCAGCAGCATTTGAATCAATTTCATTAAATTGACTATTTCTTTCAATTGCATCATTTGCAAAATGATTAATTGCTTTTATTACATCTCCGGCAGCAAATACTTGTTTTTTACCGTTTAAATCAGCAGTTAACTTACATATATTTTCCAAATTCTTGGATTTTCTAATCATGTTATCGTTAATTTTATTCAAAATATTATTATAAGCATTTTTAGATACTTTACTAGTCTTTGAATTTAAATCACCAAATTCATTTAATATATAATTTATTGTTTCGGAGTATTCTTTATCTTCAGGAATAGTGTCTTTATAAAATTTTTCTAAATTATATTTTATGAATTCTTGTTTAAATGCTTTTTTATCATTTTTTAATCCGGAATTAAAATTAGCGCTTTCTAGCATTGATTTAAAATTATTACCAATGATTTTAAGCAATCTGGTATTAGTTCCTGCAGAAGCGCAAGTTCTGTTTGCAATCCATAACATTGCAGGAGCAATCGCCATCATAAACGGCCCTGTTAATCCCTCTCTGCCAAGAACTTCGAGACCTTCTTTTATATTATACTCACCGGTGACTTCTTTGTCTCTGTGGAACCCTGTTATAGTACGCGGAAGTGTCATTCCTAATCCGTCTTGAATAAGAAATGACAACAAATATCCTTTATTTTCAATTCCTTGCATTAAAGCACCAGATGCTCCTAACATATTTGTAACAATTGATGACTTAAAGTTAGGAGAATTTTTTTTAGCTATGTTGCTGTGTTTATCGCATTGTGTGTTGTCAATTGGTGCTATTTTCAATATTTTATATCCCTACAATCAACTAAGTGTATTATCTACACTATTATACAAATTTTTATTTGATTTAACAATAGTAAATATATATTATTGTTAAAAATATTTACAAATTTTATATTTATAGTATTTAATTTAATCATCGACTTCTTTATGTTTTTCATAATCGTATGTACCCGGGAATGCATCTACACCTGTGGTTTTTCTTGTTACATAGTATTGGAATTTAGGAATAAGAGTTGATAAGAATAGTGCTGCTACAGAAAATCCTGCTAGGAAATTTATACCGCTGTACATTACATTTTTATCCTTAATTTTTTCAAGTAATTTTTTATCAACTTTTCCGTCCTTAGCGGATTTACAAATGTTTTCTACATATTGTTCCATTTGAGATTTAAGTTTATAAAGTTTATTATTTGAAAAATATCTAAATTCATCATTATAATTACCTCCGGTAAATTCATATACAGAACGAATTGGCTTCCCTTTTGAATTTTTACCTATTTCGACTCCTTCACCACCGGTAAATTCTGAAAATACGTTATGCAATAGGTTTGTATTATTAATTTCTGCTTTATTATATGAATCGATTAGCTGTTGTTTTGTTATAACTTTTTTATTTCCTCTTTCCGGTTGTAAGCTTGACATTTTTTTTGCGCGTTCAAGAACATCTGTTGGTATTTCTTTTATTTTTTCAAGTTTTTCAATCGTAATTACTTCTAATGGCTTTTTATTAAATAATTTTGACATGCCTTTTACAGGATCAGATTCAAATTTTATGTTGTTAGGTAATTGAACTTCATTCGGTTTCCCTAATACAGAATTTCTAAATTCTTCAACACTCATAGTCCTGTTTCCTAGGTAATCTTGTAAGTGTTTATCTAATATTTGGGCTGTATTTGGATTAAGTCTTGTCATTTTACCACTTTCTATATAATTCAGAAGATTTCCGACATGACCGCTTGCCCACATGTAAAAATAGATAGAACCAATATCCCGAATTGCAATTTCTCTGCGTTCTTCCGGTCTTCTTGCATTATACGTTCTACCTGCAACAATACCGGCATCACTTGAAAGAAGCTTTCCTGTGTTAGTATTTTCTATCATATTAGTAAATGAATTAACAAAATTCATCTTACCTTTAAAGGATGGCTCTGTGGCTTGTTTTGTAAAAATACTTTTTTGTTCTTGCTCTATTTTTCTTTCGTGTCTAAGCTTTTTAGTCAATCCTTGATTAACTTTAGGCACGACAAAACCTATGAATAAATTGGCAAGTATAATGCTTGTCATAACTTTAGCACATTTTATCCCTGCGACCAGATTCTGCGAAAACTTCTTAGGAGCAATTTTATTCATAAAATTGTCGAAAGGTGTTCTTAATTTATCTTTGCCAACATCAAAATTTTTGCCGTTTGACTTCATAATACGCGCTATAAGCTTATCACCTAGCCAGTTTAAAGAAAATACCCCGCCGAGCCAAGTTATTGAACCCATAATCTCTTCAATAAATCTTTCTCTCGCTTCATCCCATTTACCTCTTTTATATGCTTGTCGTGTTCTTCCTGCGACTACAAAACCTTCTAATGCTATAACAGGAAGCATTGCATCATTTTTAGTCAAACTAGTAATTATTTTTGCTGTTTTATCAGTGTATTTCCCTTTAAAAACAGTATTTGTATTAGAATTTATAGGATTCAATTTTATCTAACCTTTCATTAAAATAGGCTGTTATCATTAAAAACCATAAAGAATAAAATTTGACCATATTTTAATAAATTGTTACAAAAATATACAAAACGAGTGTGCGGAAAAAGTCGAAAAAGGGGTAAATAAAACTCCACGAAGTTATGCCAAGTGTCTCCGCTTAATGTAAAACAATTTTTCAAACTTGCTTGGTTGCCGGCATTAAACGAGTTACGGATTGCTTTCGCAATCCTGTCACTCTCTGCCGGCAATCCGCTTTTCAAACACG
>CAJOOM010000035.1 GCA_905236775.1 Candidatus Gastranaerophilales bacterium | reverse complement strand
CGGATTTTCGGTAGAGTGAGGACGAAGTCCGAAACTCGTAAGGTGTCGGTCAGACGTTACTCTGCCGACACCCCGAATAATCCAAGACAAAATTTTGATTTTTCCGCAAGCTCATATGAGGATAAAATGCAAGTATAGCTTTATTTTAAAAAACAAATTAAAAAAATACTCTTAGGCATGTTAATTTATAAAAAACTTGTAATTTAGACCTAATGGTCTATAAAAATTAATCAAAAGGTTGTTACATTCTTTCTCTCAATTGTTTAACATCATATTGGGGGATGAGTATGAAACTGGATATTTCCGTAAATAATAATTTAGCAAAAGCAGCTTCCAAAGTTACAATACCGGATAAGTCGCGTTCTTATAAACTTTGTGTTAAAGCTGATGCTTTAAGATTTGCGAAGATGTATAAAGATGCCGTTCAAACTTATCTTCAAGCTATAATGTTTGATAGAGCCGAAACTAAGGCTTATTTTGGACTTGCATGTTCTTATAAATACTTAAATGAATACAAAAAAGCTATTAATACTTTAACTAAGCTTGTTGAATTGGATGATTCAAATGATGAATACTTTTTTGAATTAGGTGTTTGTAATATGTTAGACGGACATCCGGAACTTGCAATTCCGCATTTAATAAAATCTATTCTTTTAAATAGAGAAAATTTAGAAGCACAAATTCAGCTTGCAATAGCGCATGAACTTGTTGATGAAACAGATTTATCGCTAATGATTTATAATAAAATCATAGAAACAAATCCAAGTTTTTTAAAAGCATATTATAATAAAGCTGCAATGCTTATGGGAATGGGCGACTACATGGAAGCCTCACGAACATTTTTTCAGCTTATAAAATTAAATCCGGATTATTATAAAGCATATTTAGGTATTGCAATGAGCTTTGATAAAATGTCTAAGTATAAAGATGCAATTCGTTATTATAAAAAATTCTTAGAATTAAAACAGTTTTCGGAAGATTCTGTTTTTGCGCGGGAAAGAGTTAATGAACTAAGAAAAAAATATTTTTCAAAGAATAATAAATTAACATTGATTAAATCCGATTTTGGTGTGTAAGTTGTTGTATTTGAGACTGCGTAACAAAAAGGAAAATGATAATTTTTTATTTAGTCCGCACATCAATTTGTTACTTTTTGTGACAAATATATTTACAATTAAAAATATTTAAAGTATAACATAATTGTAAAAGTTGTGTTTATTATAGAGGTTAATTTATTGAAAAACAGACTATCCGAAAAAGTAAATCTTCTATACAAGTCAGAAACTGGACAAAGAACAAGTTTTAGAAGATTGTTTTGTGTTTTTAATTTAAAACATAAAGCAATAGCAGGGAGTATATAGGGGCAAAGCTATTGAGGAAGAGATAAAAAACAATAGCGCTTTTAAGAGAGAGGAAGGGGAATTGAACCTTTAAAGGTTCAATTCTTTTATTAATGGATTAAGAAAATTGAGTGTGGTTTTGGACAAGTGAATAAGTGGTTTTAAAACAATTTATTGCACCTTGTAATCATTTACCCCCATGAGGATGAGCCATTTCATATACATCTTTCATATGTTTCATAGATACGTGGGTGTAAATCTGGGTATTTGAGATTCCGGCATGACCGAGAAGCTCTTGAACAACTATTAAATCAGCTCCGTTTTCTATAAGTTTAGTTGCAAAACTATGCCTAAATACGTGAGGAGTAACTTTTTTAGGAAGTTCTATTTTATTAACTGTTTCTCTTATAACATTTCTCACTGTTCTATTTTGAAGTCTATATCCGGTACTATTTATAAAAATTGGCGAATCGTCATTTATATCAGGAGTTTTATATTCAGGAGCAACAATTAATCCTCTGGCTTTTGAGATATACTGTTCAAGATAATATTTTGCTCTGTTTGATACTAAAACAATTCTTTCTTTCGCACCTTTTCCAAAAACTCTTATTTCGTTTTCTTCTAAATTTAAGTCGCCAAAATTCAAATTACTAAGTTCTGATATACGCATACCGGTTGCCCACAGAAGCTCTAAAATGGCTCTATTTCTGTATCCTGCCGGAGTATCTATTTTTATATTATTCAAAATTTGTTCTACTTCTTCCGGAGTTAAAAATTTTGGAAGTGATTTGGGACGTTTTGGTACAGAAAGAGAAAGAGTCGGATTTGATTCAACATATTTTTCTCTGTATAAAAACTTATAGAAAGTTCTAATTGAAGCTATTTTTCGTGCAATAGTTGTTTTTTTATAATTAAATCTTTGTATAAAATACAAATACTCCCTCATCTTTGCAAAATCAACATCTATGCAGCTCAAACCGTTAAGCCACAGAATATAGCTTACAACATCAGAACAATAAGCAATTGTGGTGTATTCGGAAAAGTTTTTTTCTACGCTTAAGTAATTTTTAAAATCATCTATGTATTCTTTATCGTTCATTTTTGATTAAAGAGGTGAATAAGTTGTTTATATTCTTTTATTCACTTTAAAAATCTCCCATTTACATTCTTACTAAACTATTATACAATGTTTTTTAGAAAAACTAAAGCCGATATGAATATATTTAAGTCATTTGAAACATTTTTAAAAGAACCTCTGAGTATATTAAAAGAGAATATTATTCAAATAGTGAGTTTACAAACAACAAATATTTTTGAAAGAAAATCTTCTCTTGATGTGAATTTATTAAAAAATAAAGCTCAAATTACTGTTGTAAACAATGAAAAACTATATAATTTACTTTCTTTAGTAAATCTTAAAGCAAAGAAAAAAGCAGAAGAAAAGGAAAAACATGAATCAACTTAGCGCCAATTTTATAATAAGTGCAGAAAAGCTTTCTCAATGTCCGGATTTTGAATTGCCGGAATTTCCTCTTCTAGGACGTTCAAATGTAGGAAAATCATCTTTCATAAATACAATTGCTAATAATAAAAAACTGGCAAAAACTTCCAACACACCAGGAAAAACCAGACTTATAAATTTTTTTAATTTTCAAGATATGTTTATGATTGCTGATTTACCCGGATACGGATATGCAAAAGTTTCAAAAGAAGCACAAGAAAAATGGCAAAAATATTTAGAGGAATATCTTTTAAAAAGAAAACAAATAAAATCTTTAATACAATTTATTGATGCAAGGCATGACATTCAAAAAAATGATTATCAAATGAGAGAATGGGTTGAAAGTTATAATCTTCCTATTTTTACAATTGTTACTAAAATGGATTACATTTCGAGAGGAAAACAGACTCAAGTACTTGCAAATGTAAAGAAACATTTAAAAGGTGATGTTTTGGCTTTTAGTGCTACAGACAGATTTTATTGTGAAAAAATTATTGAGTATTTGATAAATATGGTTAAATAATGATATAATAATTAAGTATTATTTTTAAGAGAAGGGACTGACGTGTTTAAAGAAGCAAATAAAAATAACTTGTGTCAAGTATCACTGACCGGCATTCGTTCTTTAGTACTTTTAGGGCTTTTGATTGATAGACCTCTTTCTTTGGATGAAATCAGACAAGAGTTTTTGAAATATAATATTATAGAAAATTCAAATTCGGACGATATTTTAAGAATTGATTTAAATACACTGCGTTCGATGGGATGTGAAATTACAAGAGCCAAAAAATCAACAAATAATAAATTTATACTTACCGTTCATCCGTTTATGCTTGATATTACGTCAGAGGAAATGTCTGTGCTAAAACAAGCATTTAACAGAATTAAATCTGATTTAAATATAGAATCTGCTATTCATTTTCACAGATTATTTACAAAAATTGCAAAAAATGTAAAGAATGTTAATATAGCTGAAGAACTAATCGGTTTATCTCCGGTTAAGCATTATGATATAAAACTTATAGATAAAATTCAAAACTATTGTAAAGAGCAAAAAATACTTAATTTTATATACAAATCTCCAACAGCAAAAAATGAATTTCAAAAAAATGTTAAATGCCAAGAAGTTGTTCTTAAAAACAATAAAGTTTACTTGTATTGTTTTGATTTAGTTAATAAAAAAGCTTTAACATTAAATTTGGACAGAATAAAAAAAATAATATCTTGTCTTGACAATGATGGAGATAATGATAATACTGTTGAAAAATTTGTGGTTAAATTTAAACTTAAAGAATTTGGCATTCAAGGTTTAAGCGAAGAAGAAAAAATTCTTGAAGGTGACTTAACAAAAGGATTTTTGGTAGAAGGGAATTATTATAATGAATTTCTCGCATATCAAAGAATTCTTTCATTTGGTTCTAATTGTACAGTTATTGAACCTCTTGATTTTAAACAGAACATAATAAACAAATTGGAAAAAATGAAGGAGATATATAATGTCTAAAGTATCTCAGAAGAAAAACTTATCATCAATACAAGTTATAAAAACATTACAAATATTGTTGCAAGACGATTATTCAATGAATGATTTAGTAAAAAAATTGAATGCTGATGAGCCATTTCCTATTTTTAATAACAGTGTAATAAGTAAATATATTAATACATGTAGATATATAGGCATTTCAATTCCAAAAGTTAATAATCGATATTTTGTGTCAAGTCTACCTTTTGGATTTAAACTTGATGATATTGATATTAACACTATTAAAACTTTGCAATTTATTGTTTCAAATAAAATGACAAAAAAGAATAATTCTATATTTGACAAATTTATAACTAAGTTAAGCAGACATTCAAAAAGAAATATTACAACAATTAATCAAGAAGAGTACATTTATTCATTTGAGTTGTTTGAAAAAGCAATAGCAAAAAAAGTTAAAATACGTCTTTTATTTAAAAATCAAGACAAATTAGATTGTATACCGTTGAGAATTTCGCAGGAAAAAAATAAAACATTTTTTGAAGTTTTCAACAAACGAGTTAGAATGATTGACACAAATCGTCTTGCCGGTATTCAAATTTTGTCTGAAAATTATATAGAACCTTTCAATATAAACCAAGTTGCAATATTCAAACTTAAAGGAAATCTTGCAAAAAGATATCAAGCGAGAGATAACGAAACTGTAGAATTAAATTCTGACGGAACAATAACCGTTACAAATACTGATGAAAACAAAGAAGTATTATTATCACGTCTTATGAGATATGAAGATTTATGCGAAATCATTAGTCCCAAAACATATAGAGACGAATTTCTACAGATGTTAGTGGATACTTTAAAAAATTACGGAAAGTAATTATATGTTACTTGCAGTTGATATTGGAAATACAAATATATCGCTAGGTTTTTTTGAAAAAAATAAACTTGAATATAAGTTTGTTATTCCGACTTTGGAATATCATAAAGAAATTCTTTTAGAGAATATTAATGCAAAAAATGTAAAATCTTGCATAATATCTTCCGTTGTTAATGACATTGGAGAAAATGTAGAAAATGATATCAAGAATTTGTTGAATATTACTCCGATTATAGTAAGTTCCAAACTTGGTTTTGACATGAAGATTAAGACGGAATATCCCGAAAAAATCGGTACGGATAGACTTGTTAATGCTTATATTGCAGGAAAAAAGTACTCAAAACCGGCAATAGTAGTTGATATGGGAACAGCTACAACATTTGATATTATTGATTCAAACGGTGATTTTATTGGCGGTGTAATACTACCCGGAATAAATACACAACTCAAATCTTTGAATAAAAGTACATCTAAATTGCCGGATATAATGCCAAATGATTTTGATAAAAAATCAACAACAATAAATACTGAAACATCAAAAGCTATTCTCTCAGGAGTTATTAGAGGGCATGCATATGCAATAGAGGGCTTAATAGATGATTGTAAAAGAGAATTAAATACAAATCCTCTTGTTATTGCAACGGGAGGTTTTGCAAAACTTGTTTCCGAATCATTAAAATATCATAAATTTGATATTATAAATTCTGATTTAACACTATACGGATTGCAAGCTATTTATGAACAAAAAAATTAAAGCAATTATATTCGGGTTGGAGTAAAAATATATTTTAGATTGATGTGTCAAATAAGGTCGTGAATTTATAATAAAATGAGGATGGCATTTGCCAGTATCTTAATGCTTTCTTTCGAGTAATCTTTTCTAATTTCATCAGCAATTTTTCTACCTTCTAAATTATTCCACCTGTCCATATTTTCTTCATATGATGGATTTCTTTTTTGTTGAAGTTCGTGAAAATCTGTTATGCGTTTACTCATACCAGACCATGTGTTAAGAGCAATTTCAGCAGCACCAAATGTATGCTTAAAAGCATCTGCTTCATTATTCCATGTATCTTTTTCTCCTGTTCCCAATTGAAAACCATATTTTTTTTGATAATTTTTTGTTTTTGCATATAACCTTTTACTGTATTGTTTTGAGTAATTTAATTCTTCTACAATTTGATTTATATTTTTCATTATTTGTCCTTTCTTATGTTATTATATGGTTATGAATGTTAGAAATTTAATATTTTTAAATATTATTGCTTTTTTTGGACTTTTGGTTTTTGTGGCTTGTTTTATAGAATTTATACCAACAAAAATATATCCGCATTTGTCATTAATAGATTTTGGTTATTTGTTAACATACATATATTTATTGATAATTTTTTCATTTATAGCACTTCTAATAGAAGTTCTTTTAAATCTTTGTTTATCATTAAAATATACACAATCTGAAATATTTAAAAATCCTTTAATACATAATATATTTTTAATACTAGGTTTACTATTTAGTTTTTTATTTTTTATAGCAAATACCTATATGATAAAAATATTTACTTAAAATTTTTCTATTATTCATAATCAAGAGTTACACTTATGAAAAAAATAAATGATATATCAACCAATTATTTTTATAAATTGTTGTTAATTGCTTTATCGCAATAGTTCAGCTATTTACATCAATTTTATTTAATGCAGCATTTTTCTGGCATAAACGACCTCCTTATCTAAGTTCTAACGTTTATGCAAGAAACTAATATATCAAAATCTCGTATAGTCTTTTTAATTCATAAACTCTTTCTTT
>CAJOOM010000034.1 GCA_905236775.1 Candidatus Gastranaerophilales bacterium | reverse complement strand
CTGGTGGACCATCAGAATGCCAGAAAGAGACTTTTGATTCAAAGTCTATGGTTTTCTAAAAATATGTTCTAAATCCAATTCTCTCTTTTTCTGCCCCCTACTGTCGGGATATTTTGGCATAAAAAAAAACTTTCCGATAGTGTTATCTGTAATTTAACATATAGAACAAGATTAAATTAACTATGAGATTGAGATAATTAAATATTATCTATATAAATTAGCAAAAAAGTTTACTATGTCTTCATGAATTTCTTCTCTTTTAAAACTTTTTGCTAATTTAATATCCGAAAATGATACTTGATATTTTTCTTGGATTTGCGTTCTAATTTGTTTTAAAATTTCTTTTCCTGATGCAATTTGAATTTTATGTTTTAATGAGTCCCAATGTTGTTCTACTATTTCACTTGCTCTGCTATATACAGTTGCAAAATCTAGACTTTTATCATCATTCTGAATTGTCGAACCAAAATGATTTATTACACATTGTTTATTTTCTTCCAATATTACATTTATTATATCTTCAATTTCAGCTTGAGAGACTGCTTCTGTGGCTTTACTGCTATTTAGTAATCTGCATATTACTGCAGGATGTATTAAATAATTTTCGATTTCTTTACTATTCCATATTGTTAAATTAATATTATTTTCAATCGCTTCTGACTGTATGTGAGTATTATTAATATCTGAACAATAATCTTTATCCAAAATACAATAGTTTGAAATTGCATGTCCAGATCTAGAATCTGTAACTTCTACAGCACCCAAAACTTTTTTCCATTGGGTTCTACCTCCTATTGGTATTATTGGAATTTCTTCAAAATCATGATATCCCATAATATTGGCAAAGCAGGATAATACTTTTCTGTCATAACCTTCCACAAATACACATTTACCGCTATTTGCAAATTTAATAAGTTCTAAATTCGCAGAATAACCGATATCATTAATTATTTTTTGAACATTTGGATTATCATTTGCAAATGAAGATTTTGACTTATTTTTTTGTACAATAACTATATTTTTAGGATCAGTGTTTAATATAAATTCAAAAGAGTGACTTGATAATATAATCTGTTTTTTTGTTTGTAGCAATATTTTATATAACTTATTTTGTAAATCTGCGTGTAAATATACATCTGGTTCATCTATTATTAAGGTATCTGCATCCTCTGATGTATATATAAACCATAATATTTGAAGCCACATTTGTAAACCATGCCCCATAGAACCAACCTCTGCTTCAAAATCATTTTCCCTTACGAATAATGAAAGATTGCCGTCATCATTTTGAATATCTGTTAATAATAAACCAGACCAACTATCGGCAACAAGTCCTTTGTATTCATTAAAAATATCTTGATTATTCAATAATTTATTTCTAAAATGCAGAGATGTTGTAGATAGCATTTCCGCTTTTTTAATGGTTTCATCTTGAAGAATTTTTTCTTCTAAATTTAAAGGACCTATCTGTGGTAAAGTTGCAATGTTTGGGAATTGGCAATCTTTAGCTTTAGCTCTATTTTTTATAACTTTCTGATTACTATCTCTTAATATTGCAAAAATAGATTCTGTTTCATTATAAAAAATTTCAATTGAAAAATCATTTATAAATGTTATTTTGGCATATGGAGTGCCAACATATCTATGAGGAATAGAATTATATTGTCGAATGATTTTTTTAATATCAGGAGAAATACCTTTTATCCTATAACGACTCTCTGCCGTATGTAAGTCATCAATCCAAACCGGAACATCATTGTATGTTGCTGTTTTGTATCTACGTGTAATAAGAGAACAAATTCTTAAAATCTCTATTATAGTAGATTTTCCAGCATTATTTTTACCTACCATTAAAGTTATATCTTTAAAGTTTATAGTATGTTTCTCAAAACCCCTATAATTTTCTATGTAAATTGATTTAATCACGTCTTATCCTATTTCACTGTTCCTATTCAACACACTCACAGCAATCTGTTTCATAATATCCATTTCTTCGGGTTTGCTTTCTGCAATAAGAAGCGTCAGTGCAAAGAGTGTTCTGCTGTCAATAATTG
>CAJOOM010000033.1 GCA_905236775.1 Candidatus Gastranaerophilales bacterium | reverse complement strand
TCGAAAAATTTTTACATTAAGCGGAGACACTTGGCTTTGCTTCGTGGAGTTTTATTTACCCCTTTTTCGACTTTTTCCGCACACTCTTTATAGTTTGAATTTGTGACAAATTTAAAAATCTGTCTTTGTTTTAGTTTTTTTAAATTTTTTACAAAGATTATTTGTAATTTTGAATATTTTATAGTACAATAAAATTGCTATTTATATTTCGGCTAGTGTAAAATCTTAACAGGAAGGATTTAACCGACCTGTTTTCTTTTGCCTCAAGTGTAATAAATTTACCAATTCTCAGAACCGTATTCTTGATACTTTAATATAGCTTTTTCGTTCAAATTTATTAATTTTTGGTATTGTTGTTGTTCTTTTTTATTTTGTGTTAATTCTGATAATGTTTGATAATGTAGTTTTTCTTCTTTTAATTTTCTAATTTTATGTTTTATTTTTTCTTTTTTTAAAAATATTTCACCCTCATAACCGCATCCATCAGCGAGTTGAGTAAACGGAAATGACGGATAATTTTTGCATATATCAGGTTTATTTTTATTGGTACACAGATTTTCTTTGAGGTGTTTGCAAGTATATATGCCTTCTTCGATATTAATTGGTAAAAGCATAGCTTCAAATTCTTTTGTTAAAGGCATGCTTCCATCCCATTGAAGAAGTTCTTTATTTTTATCAATTTTAATATTTTTGCAGCATGCTCCGCATTTTATACAATAATCTTTCATATTATAATTATACATTTTATATAGGATGTGTAAAATATAAAAAATGTAGTAATATGTAATGAGTAATATAAGAGGAGAATAAATAATGAAAAAGATAGTATTAACACTTTGTTGTGCAACAATTATAAGTAGTGCGGTTTTTGCTGACGGAAATGCATTTACTCCGCTAAATTTCAATGATACAACATATGGAACACCTGTTTCTAAATCTTCAACTGTTGTAAACAATATATCAGAAGCAGAAGCAATAGGTAATGGTAATATACAAAATGCAATACAGCAGCTTGATAATGCACAAATTGATATTAGGAACGAACTTCTTAATGTAAAAACAAAATATGCAGATATAGATGCGCAGTATAAGCTTATAAAAACAGAAAGAGCAACATTAAAGAAACAGGTTAGATCTGTTGAAAAAAGGATTAGAGAGATAGACAAGGCAAAAGAAAAAATCAGAAAAAACATGCTTTAATTCTAATAAATTAATTATTTTTAATAATTCTGATTTTGTACGACCATGTTACTAAAGTAGCATGGTCTGTTGTTATGAAAATGAGCTTGCTGAAAAATTAAAATTTTGTATTAGATTTTCTCCAGCTCAAACCTGTCACTCACTGTGCTAACGCAAGCGCTCGTTAAGGTTTTCGCTATCCGGCATTCACATTTTGCTCCTGTAAAGTTTGCTATTGCAAACTCCTATGTCGCATTCGTAGTGTTCCGTCCTCAGTTCGCCGTCTCATCGTCGCCGTATTCGGACTTCACACCTGCTTACGCATTTCCGTACGAGAATCCGATTCCCGCGTGCATGCCGCAACTCGCATACATTTTGTAAAATTTTATTTCGTTTCGGGTAGAAAAATGTTGAAAAAATGTTAGCATGTAAGTAGTAGTTTGGATTAATTGTAAAATTTTTGTTACAAATAGTCAATTTTTAAATTCTATTTGTTTTATATAAGATAGTGTGAAGGTGAATTTGTGAGCAAAGAAAAAAGTATAACAACCAATAACAATATCAGCAAAAAAACCGCTTTAGATTCAAGTGTTACATCGCCGTTGTCTTCAAAAAATATTGTATCAAAAGTTAATTCCCTTACGTTAAATACTAAAGTAAATCAAATTACAAGCCCACAATTAAAATCTTATGCAACTGACAAGGGGATTACACTGGATTATAAACTTGTAATTGATGAATTAATCAAGATCTCTCCAATCACAAATTTAAATGAGTATTATTCTAAAGTCTACAAAATTATTTTGCAAAATATAGATTCAAGTTTTTTTGCAGTCGGTTTATATAAAGAAAAATCAAACTGTATAAATTTAAGATTGGAAGACAAGTTAGGCAACTTTTATTCCACAAAAATATTTTTAAAAGAAGAAGAAAATCCTATAATTCAAGCTTTTAAAACCAAAACTGTCCTTTTTAAAAACGATGTAATGTTTTTAAAATTAGCCTATTTTAAAAATAATCCTATTGTAATAATGCCAATGATATCAGTTAATAAATGTATTGGAGTTATTATATTCGCTGATAATAATGCAAAGCAAAATTTGGAATTGTACACTTTGATTGCAAATTATCTTTCTTTAATTACTCATAATTTTGATTTAGTTTCAAAAAGCGATAGGTTCGTTAATACGGATAATTTAACTCTATTATACAATCATAGAGGATTTCAAGAACAATTATCCGATGAATTATCAAGAGCAGAAACTTCTAAACAACCTTTATCCATTATAATGATTGATATTTGTAATATCACAAAAATTAATCGTGAAATGGGACATGCCAAAGGAGATGAAGTAATAAGACTTGTTGCGGAAAATATCCGAAAAAATGTACGCGAAAATGACATTACAGCTCGTTATGGAGGGGATGAACTTGCAATTATATTGCCAAATACAGCAATTGAGCAGGCTAAATATATTGCAGAATACATAACTTACGCACTTTCTTGCTTTTATATTGATGATTTAGGACCTGTTAAAGTTTCTGTCGGCATATCCTCCTTCCCTCAGTGCGCAAATGATAAAGAAAAGCTTTTAATTCTTGCAGAACAAGCTATGTATATATCTAAAGCAAAAGGATATAAAGACGGCATGTCTGCTATTATCAGTTCTGCTGACTTCAATTTCTGGGATGATATAGCTTTAAAATCATATGCTGAAGTTGTCGGAAAACGTCATGCACAATTAGGAGTTAACTTTGAAGAAGAACTTCTTGCTAAATTTAACATAGATCATCAAACTATGCCAACTAATAGAATTTTTGAAATTGCAACTTCTTTAGCCGGAGCAATTGATGCTAAAGACCCTTATACAAAAGATCATTCAACCTCAGTTTCCAAATATGCTGAGGCGCTTGCAAGAGCGATAAATCTTCCGGAAACAGAAGTTGAAAGAATAAAACTTGGCGCACTGCTTCACGATGTCGGTAAAATCGGAATTCCGGAGAATGTTCTTCAAAAGAAAGGTCCGCTTTCTGACGATGAATGGGAGATTATGAAACATCATCCGACAATAGGGGCTGAAAAAGTTCTTATGCCTAACCCTGCACTAAGAGACCTTGTGCCTATTGTTAAATATCATCATGAAAGAGTCGACGGAAAAGGATATCCTTACGGACTTAAAAACAACGAAATCCCTCTTGGTGCAAAAATTGTTTCTATTGCTGATACATATCACGCACTTACAAGCGATAGACCGTATAGAAAAGGTTTAAGCATGCAAAAAGCTGTATCTATCCTTGAAGAGGGTGTTGGAACTCAATGGGATGCCGATTTGGTAAGAACATTTATCAGCATTGCCCCATCATTCGGGGGGTAAATATAAGGGGGGGGTAAATATAAGGGGGCTAAATTTTGGGGTAAATCTCCTTTAGGATAGAATTTCCCTATTCTTGTATGCCTTAATAACAATTTCAAGTTCTAAGATGGATTAAGACTATATTTTCGTTTTTCTTACATCAATAACTTCTCCGGTCAGATTTGAAAGAGAGGTTTTTAATGTAACTTCAGCCACTGTTTCTGGATTAAGTAAACTCCCCTCAGGTTCTTTCCCGAAAGCTTTATAACGCATTGGGGTTGCGGTTCGTTCAGGATTAATCACATTAACTCTTATTTTTTCAGCCGTGAGTTCTTCAGATAAAGCTTGTGCAAAGTTAACGATACCGGCTTTTGAAGAAGAGTATATTGAATATAGCGCTCTGCCTCTTGTGTAAGAGCTTGATGCAAATAATAAGAGAGAGCCTTTTGTTTCCGCTAAATACGGAATACTTGCTTTTGAAACATTTACTGAACCTAAATAATTTACATTTATTTCGTTATAGATTTCATCTATTGAACGTTCTGAAATCTTTCCCATTTTTAAAATACCTGCTGTATTAATTACGGAATCTATTTTACCTGTTTCTGAATAAACAAGTTGCAAATTATTTTCAACATTTGAATAAGATGTTATATCACAGCCAGTTTTTAAACTAAAAGCATATACTTTTGCTTGATATTCACGAGCCAGCTTAACAATACTCTCACCGATTCCACTTGTTCCACCAAATACAACTATTACTTTGTCTTTTAGATTATCCAAATTTATATCTTCCGGACAGGATGAACATCTTACTTGAAACAATCTATCTGCCATATATATGTCTGACGGATATGTAAGTTTAATGTTTTCAATATCACCCTCTACAACATAAACATCATCCAAATTATATTTTACAATTAAGCCGCAATCATCCGTAAAGTTCTCATCGTCTTTGGAAAGTTCATGAGCCTTTTTTATTAATGACAATTTGAAGCACTGAGGAGTTTGACCGCGCATAAGATGTTTTCGTTCAGGTATTTCTTGAATAATATTTGATTTAACCTTTATTATTGTATCAGCCGAATGAATTGCAACATCTACGGCATTGTATTTTTCTAGTGCATTTATGCAATCTTTTATAATTTTGGGGGTTAAAAAAGGTCTTGCACAATCATGAATTACAACATTCGCTTCTTTATCATCTATTGATGTTATTCCGATATAAGAACTTTCTTTTCTTGTTTTACCGCCATTTAAAAGTTTTATAATTTTTTTATAATCATTTTTAAGCAGTATTTCTTCTGCAATTTGTCTGTATTCCGGTGTTATAACAAGAATTACTTTATCAATATTTGAACTTTTTTCAAAGATTTCAATAGTATGCTCCAAAACAGTTTTACCGGCAATCTTAACGAATTGCTTTGGGATATCATTGCTATATCTTGTTCCCATGCCTGATGCAAGTATAATTCCATAATTTGTAAGCATTTTATTTACTCCTTTATTTTATTGAGATGTGCGGAAAAAGTCGAAAAAGGGGTAAATATAACTCCACGAAGTTAAGCCAAGTGTCTCCGCTTAATGTAAAACATGCGGGGGCGGGAGTTGCGTAGCAACTCGTTCCTGCCATTTTTCGAACTTTTTCAAACACAACCTTAAGTTAATATTATCATAAAATGTGCTGTATAGATATTAATATTTGTGTTAATCTGATTTAAAAAGGAGAAATTGTTATGATAATGCTGACTGTTGCTTTACTCTTAAGCCTTGTTCTATCAATGCTTTTGGGTGTTCCGTATATAGACTTTTTAAAGAAAAAAACTATCGGACAATATGTGCTGGATTTAGCACCGGAATCTCACGCAAAAAAACAAGGTACACCAACCACAGGCGGAGTATTCATAATAATATCCATAATCGTCGCATCAATTATAACTTTGTTTATGGCGCAGCAAATAGAGAAAGCAGCTTGGATAATTTTGCTCACTCTTATATTTATGGGGCTTGCAGGCTTACAAGATGATTATCTTAAAATTAAGGGAAAAGAAAATAAAGGTTTAAGCCCGAGGGGAAAATTAATAAGACAAGTTCTTATCGCTCTTATACCTACAATATACGCAATTATGCATTACGGTACTATTATTACTCTTGGTTCAAAAACATTTGATATAGGGTTCTTTTATCCTATATTAGCAGTTTTTGTTATTACAGGAGCATCAAATGCATATAATCTAACGGACGGACTGGATGGGCTTGCTGCATCTACCGGAATTCCGGCTTTTACGGCATGCTGCATATTGGCATATTTAAGCGGACATAGCGATGTTGCAATAATATCTGCTACCGTTATTGGAGCATTGATTGGCTTTTTAAAATATAACAAGCCAAAAGCACAAGTGTTTATGGGAGATACCGGTTCTCTTGCACTGGGAGGGCTGCTCGGAACACTTGCGGTAGTTGGACGATTTGAACTTTTACTTGCCATATTCGGCGGAGTATTTGTAATGGAAACTTTGTCTGTTATGCTTCAGGTTGCAAGTTATAAATTAACAGGAAATAGAATTTTCAAAATGTCCCCTATACACCACCATTTTGAGCTTTGCGGACATAGCGAATTAAGAATAGTAATTGAATTTACAATTGTATCTTTAATCTTGTCACTTATTTCAATTGGATTATTTATTTTTCTATAATTAAAGCTAATATATAATATTATTACAAATGCTTTTCTATATTCGTGATAATTGAGCTTTTTGGCATTAGTCCGACCATTCTTTCTACAAGTGCGCCATCTTTAAAGACCAGAACTGTCGGGATTCCACTTATTTGATAGGTTTGAGCAACAGGAATATTATCATCCGTATTGATTTTTGTAAATTTTACTTTACCGGTTAACTCTTTTTCAACTTCTTCCAATATAGGCGAAAGTTTTCTGCAAGGTCCGCACCAATCCGCATAAAAATCCACTATTGTAACTTTATCGCTCTTAATTACTTCTGAATCAAAAGAATTAATATCAATTTGTTGTACCATATAATCTCTCCTTTGCTTATTATTTAAAAACACTTTTGACGTTAACTTTACAATATTACCATATTAAAAATATTTATGCTATTATTCTATAGAGGGGAGTGGAATTTTATTAACCCGCTAATAAGATATGAGGTTTTATATATTATGCCCAGAAAGAAAGAAATAGAGATAGTCTTAGATACAGAAACAACCGGTTTAGATTATACAAGAGAACGACTTGTAGAGTTTGCAGCTGTAAGATTAGAAAATGGTAAAATAAAGGATGAATTTCAGACTCTAATTAACCCAGAGCAGCACATAAGAAAGTCAAGTATTGCAATACACGGAATTACTGAAGATATGGTGAAAGATGCTCCGACAGAAGCGGAAGCTATGCCGAAAATTTTAGAATTTATTGGTGATTATCCTATTGTTGCACACAACGTAATTTTCGATTATTCATTTTTAAATGAAGCAAAATTGAGAGTAACCGGGGAAAAACTTACAAACCCGCGAATCGACTCACAAATGATGTTTAAAGAGATTGCACCGGAACTTGAATCACATGGGCTTGAAGCTTTAACTCACAGATTTAATGTGGATTTAACAAATCATCACAGAGCAATGGCTGATACAATGGGACTTGCTCTAGCATACCCTAAACTTAAAAAATTATATCTTCAAAGATTAGATTGGCAGCAAAAACAGTTAAAAAATGTAGATTACTTATTTGACAGATATTTAAGAATTCAACAAAGCATTGCAACTATGCAAGCTGAATTGCAAGATTTGAAATCTGTATTCAAACTCCATTTTGATTTAGGCGGAGAACCTCTTGTTGCAGAAACAGGAGAAGTGATGATATATCAATCAAAACAATCATTTGGTTATGATTTAGCTGATATTAAGGATGTTCTTGAAGACGTCGGAGCATTAGAAAAAGCGGTAAAAGTTAATAATGGGTTCATAGATAGACTTTGTAACGGTTTAAGTTTATCGGAAGAGTATAAAGAAATTATTCGTGATGCGCGACAAGAAATATCTGAAACAAGAAACATTCAGGTTATTAAACCTTGTAAATAATTAAAAAAGTAAAAGGTATGGCTTGATTTATATATGAAAAAACATGTTATTGCATATTTACACACTCATTGGGACAGAGAGTGGTATAGAGAATTTGAGATATTTAGAATGCGCTTACTGCGCGTGTTTGACAATGTATTAGATATGCTGACAAAAAATCAAATTCCATCATTTTATTTTGACGGACAAGTAAGTGCTTTGGAAGATTATCTGGAAATGCGTCCGGAAAAAAGAGAAACTATTGAAAATCTAATAAGACGAAAAAAACTGTTCATAGGTCCGTTTTATTGTCTTGTTGATGAATTTTTAACTGATAAAAAATGCTTTGCTAAAAACTTGGAAATCGGTATAAAAAAAGCACAGCAATATGGCTGTAATGATTTTATTGGGTATCTGGCAGATACTTTTGGACATAGTCAAAATGTTGTTGATGTCATGCGCGATTATGGAATTGATAAATGCATGGTTTGGCGCGGTTGCCCTAAAGAAATACCAAGTGATTTTAAATGGTGCGGTATGGACACTGTTAATCTTATTCGAGGATATTTCCATGATGAATTTTCCATTAAAACTACGATTGAAGAAAAGGCAAAAATTTTAAAACGAGAATTTGATTTGATAGTTAAAAACGGAAAAAATGAAAATTACATTCTATTCCCAATTGGTGCCGATCATTTAGGTATAGAAACTGACATTGCTGAACAAATAAAAAATGTTAATGAATTTTTGAAAGATGATTATTTTATAACTTTAGGCTCTCCATTTGATTATTTTAAGTGCCAAGAAAATAATTTTAAAAACTTCCGATTTAATGATGAACTTCGAGATAATTCACAAACTTTTACACTGCAAGGTTGTTATTCTTCCAGATTAGATTTAAAAAGATTTAATGTTGAGTGCTCATACAAGCTGGATTTAGCAGAGAGAATGAAAGATTATTTTAGAGATAACCGATATAATACCCTAATAGAGCATGGATATAAATTGCTGATTCAAAATCAAGCTCACGACAGTATTTGCGGTTGTTCAACAGATGAAGTTCATCAGGAAAACAAGATTAGATATAAGAAAGTATTGCAAGTTGCCAATGGAATTATTGATGAATTAAAATTCAAAAACGGACTTGACGGAAATAAAATTCTAAATCTTTCATCACAAACTTTCACAGGTAATATAGAGTTTGAGTCCACTGAAGAAAGAAATGATTTTGAAGAGGTTTCAAAAAAATATGGTTTTGATAAATTTTTGCTCGCTGATACACAAAGAATTCCTATAACAGAAGATTATACTGTTATTCATTCTTATATAACACGAGTTGAAAATGTTGAGAGTAATGATGTGGAATATCTCATGCCTATATTCAGACCATCTGATTTGTCTATTACAGAAAATTACCTCAAAAATTCTTACCTTAATTTAAAAATAAAAGACAAAGAGTTATATTTGAATGAAACGAAACTTTCTCTTGTTGATTTTGTTGATTTAGGTGATAGTTACAATTTTGGCCCAAAAGATGATGATTATGGAAAAGAATACAAAGTTCTAAAAACTAAAGTAGTTAGTTCCGATAAATTACGCTCTATATTAAGAATAGATTTTGAAAATTCTTGGGATATTATTACACTATTTGCTGCTTTAGATGCACATTCCAGATATATAAAGTTTTATTTTGAGTGGGAAAATACAAGAAAAAATCATTTACTATGTTTCAATGTACAAATGGTTAATCCTATAAAAACCGTTTTCTCGGAAGATATGAATACATTAATCAAAAGAGAATTTAATCCGGAGTATGACATAAGAGTTAATCTTCCAAAAGAAAAGGGTATTGAAGCAAAAAATAACACTGCTCCTATGCAAAGAGGCTTATTAACTGACGATGACGATAATAATATCGGAATCATAACAAAGGGGCTTACTCAATATGAAGTATTTAAAAATAATCTGTATATACCAATTTTAAGAGCAACCGGACAAATCTCCAATCCAAAAAATCCTGCCAGAACTACCCCTGCTGGTCCACCTATAGAAACATTTGATTCTCAAATGATAGGTCAAAATTGTGCAGAAATGTATTTATTCTTCGGAAATGAAAACGATTTCTTTGATACACTAAATCAAGTTTATAACTATATAGTTATCTAAGTCGTTTTTCTATTAAGAATGTAATCATTACTAAATTGGTAATTATTGTTTTTTAAAGAACGAAGAACTTGTTCTTGATAAACATCTTTAACAGCTCTGCCTTTATTTTTTCCTTTTGTATATGTATTTTTATTTCCGTTGTAATTTCTTGCCGCATTTGCCATTAATTTTTGATTTTCTTTACTTGTTAAATTGATTTTGCCTGCTTTAATAAAATTTATTGCAGTCATTACTTGTTTAGCTGATGGATTATCTTTATTTGATATGTTAAATATTTTTCTTGCAACTTCCCTTGCATATTTCATTTCATAAACAAGTAATCCGACTTTTAAACCAAACTCTTCATCTTTTGCACAAGCATTACGTAAATCTTTTGCCGTTGGATAATTTAAGTTCGGTTTAACTGTATGTTTGTTGTACAATATATCATTTAACAGCTCTTCATCCAAAGCCTTATATACCGGATACCAATATGCTTTTTCGGTAAAGAAATCTTCAACAGCTATTGTTGTTATACCCATAACGCCGCGTCCTGCAGCAGCATCGATATTTTTGTCAAACTTACCGTTCGTTTCTTGAGCCATAATAGCAATTAATAATGCAGGTTGTACATTGTTTTGTTTCGCTACATTGTATATTTTTTCTGACCAATACTCAAAATCAATCTTAGCAGGGTTTAAATGCGGATCATTGCTCCTGCGTCGTTCTACTTCATTTCTCATAAGATTTGCAATTTCTCTTTTTGCTTTTTCCGGATTGTTTATAATCCTATCTGGTGCAAAAAATTCACTTAATTCATTATTTTTATCTTCTAAATCATGAACCAAATTAATATTTAAATTTTGTCGTACTTTGGATGCTACATTAGAAAAATTTATAGGTTCAGCAGATTTTACAGGATTTTGAGGTTTTAGCGGTTGTGATTGAGCTGCCGGCTGCGAAACCTTTTTGTTTGACTTAACTTCAAAATTTCTATCCGCATCTTCTGTTAGCTTATTAAACCACTTTTCTGCTAAATCAATTTGCTTTTGTTCAGTTTTAGCCTGTTGAGACAAATAATGTAAGATTGATTTTTCAGCATTTGCAACTGTTATACAGGAACTAACAGTATTACCTCTACCTTTTACGAAGCTCTCACTTTGTATAAATTGTTTCCATTCTTTAGCTTTAATAAAACCATCAGCCTTATTATCTTTACTGTCACTACAATCTAATCTGTTGACAATCTGTTTTACTAATGAATTTAAATTGCTTTGGATTTTTGTCATATTAATATCCTCTATTACTCATATACTCTGATATATATATAAAGTTGATAAAGATTGAATAATTGCCTATTTTTACATAATAAATTTACAAAATTTTACAAAAGATGTGTAAAATTAGGTTAGGTGCAGAATATCATGTGACCTAACTCGAAACTAAACCCTAGTGTTTGCAGAAAAGCATTATAAAAAAATTTTATTTAAAATTTTCTATGATATTAAAAGAACAACTGCTTGAGCCTCAATAGCTCTTTTTTCACCAACAGAATCAAGATTTTCTTTTGTTTTTGCTTTAATTGCTATATCATCAATATTTAATTCCAATACTTTTCCAAGAACTTCTTTCATTTGCGGAATATATGGCATCATTTTAGGAGCCTGTGCAATGATATTAGAATCAATATTATTAATTCTATATCCTTTTTCTTTCACTAAAGTGTAAACTTTTTCCAAAAGCTCTATACTATTTGCGTCTTTAAATTTCGGGTCTGTATCTGGAAAAAGTGTTCCAATATCGGGAAGTGCAAGCGCCCCAAGAAGAGCATCAATAATTGCATGAACCAATACATCGGCATCTGAATGTCCCAAAAGACCTTTTTCGTATGGAATTTTTACTCCACCTATAATTAAATTTCTGTTTAATTCGAGTCTGTGGATATCGTAACCAATACCAATTCTAAATTTGCAATTTGTCATATTAAATTCCCTATAATCATTCTATCACAAATTAGAATTATCTTTATATAACGGATATCTCATCTGTTTAAATGAAATTTATGTAAATTTTTATTAAGCGCCTTGTATACCCAGTAATACTTATATCTTTCGGTTTTATAGCGATTATATATAAATCTCTTTACAAACGTTAATATGTGAGTTAAAATGGATTTATAGACGGTTAATATTTCGTTACAATTTGGCAATTAAATTTGTTTTGAGCTTTTATTTAAAATATAATGTTAAATGTACGATAAAAGTTTAACCCAAGATATAATATATTAGGAAATGGAACTATGAAGAAAAACTACTTAAGTTATTTAATCGCAGTCGTTTGTTTCTTGTCTATGTCACAAGTACAGGCAGATGTTACTTTTACTTCTGCGGATGTTTCCAAAATGGGCGGATATGAGCCTGGAACATACAATACAACAGACAACCTTAATGCGAACTATCAAAGTATTGACAAAAGCTATGTTCAATCTTTAGACCAAGTTACTAAGGATGAGCAGATTTATGATGCTAGTGTTGAAGAACATTATGCAAGAGAAGGTGCGGTATACAATCCTCACTTTTTACTTGAAAAGATTGTTTTTGAGGGAAATACGGTTATAAAAGACGAAGAACTTCAAAAACTTGCATTAGAAGTTTTAGGTGAAGATGTTTACTTTGATGAACTGCTTGAAGTTTGTTCTAAAGTAACAAATTTATACCGTGCAAAAGGATATTTGACATCTTATGCAACAGTTCCACCACAAAGAATTGTTGACGGTGTTGCGACTATTAAAATTGTCGAAAGTAAAGTCGGTGATTTAAATGTAGAAGGTGAAAAATGGACTCGTGAATGGTATTTAAAACATATCATAATGGGTAAAGCAGGCTTAAGACAAGGTGATGTATTCAATGCTAAAAACCTTCAAAGAGCCATGAAAGAAATTAATAAAGAAGATTACGTTCAAGTTCAAACGGAAATCGAAAGACAAAAAGAGGGTGACGAAAACACACAAATCACTCTAAATGTTCGTGACAGATTCCCAATTGATTTTAATGTAACTTATGATGACTACGGTCGTTCTTATACAGGTGCACAAAGAGTTTCATTCTTACTTGGTATGCACAACTTGACAGGTCTTGGTGACAAGATTTACGGTGGTTCTATCATATCATCAGGTGCTACAGGTTGGATGGCAGGTTATAGTTTACCGGTTTCATCATACGGAACTCGTTTGTCATTTGATTTCAACGATTCTCACGTAAGACTAAAAGGACCTTATAGAAATTTAGGGGTTAAAGGTAATGCACAGAGTTATTTCTTCAAATTAACTCAACCTCTTATTCAAACAGCAAGATCTGATTTATTCTTCTATACAGGTTACGATTATGTAAATGCTAATACAACATGGTTGAATAATACAGCTCATCCGGACAGACTTTCTAAATATAACTTGCACGTATGGAGATCCGGTTTCTACGGTATGACTGATGACAGTTATGGTCGTTGGATTGGTAACTTAGGTATCGACTTTGGTATGGGCGGTGACGGTCACGGTGCTAATGCTGATACTACATTCTTTAAGTTAACCGGTGGCGCAACTCGTGTTCAAAGATTATGGGGTCGTAGCGCAGGTATAATCAGAGCAAATGCTATGTATTCTCCAAATAAACTGTTTGCAGCAGAACAGTTCCAATTAGGTGGTCCGTACACATTAAGAGGTTATCAACCTGCTGAGTTAGTTGGTGATTACGGTGTAAGTGCTACTGTTGAATACAGATTTCCAATTCCATTCTTAGATAGAATCGCTCCTAAGATTGATGAAAGAATTCGTTTAGCAGCATTCTATGATTTTGGTTGGATTGGTGAAAACGGCAATGTTTACGATTATCCGCAAAGCTACTTACACTCTGTAGGTGCAGGAACTTATATTACATTTGCTGACTGGTTAACAGCTCAGATTGGTGTAGGTTTCCCACTAGGTGCAAAACGTTATGGCGAAAGTACAGCACGATTCTACTTTAGTGTAAATGGCGATTTGGATAGATTGATACCGCTAAGAAATCCACAAAAATTATAAACTTGTGAAATATAAAATAAAAATAGGATAACAAATGTTATCCTATTTTTTTATACATAATAAATTTTTAATCATTGTTATTTTATGCTAGACTATAAATATGAGCGAAAATTATATACCTTTATATAGAAAGTATCGTCCTCAAACACTGGATATGTTGATAGGTCAAGAGCATGTAAAAAAGACTCTAACTAATGCTATTGAGCTTGGTAAGATAGCTCATGCCTTTCTTTTTACCGGACCTCGAGGGACAGGAAAAACATCAACAGCAAGAATACTTGCGAAATCGCTTAATTGTAAAAACGGTCCAACTGTACATCCTTGCGGTGAATGTGAGAGTTGTAAAGATATAACTAATTCAGTGCCTATTGATGTAATAGAGATAGATGCCGCATCTAACCGTAAAGTTGAAGACACTCAAAATATTTTAGAAAAAATACAATATGTACCGGTTCATGGTAAGTACAAAATTTATATAATAGATGAAGTCCACATGCTTACGAATCATGCTTTTAATGCACTTTTAAAAACATTAGAAGAACCGCCAGAAAATGTAATTTTTATTCTTGCAACGACTGAGGTGCATAAAGTTCTTGACACGATTAAGAGTCGCTGTCAAAGATTTGATTTTAGACGGATTACAACTGAAGATATAGTAAAACATTTAAGGTACATATCAGATAAAGAGGGAATTAACATCTCTGATGACGCATTATTTGCTATTGCAAAAAATTCTGCCGGAGGAATGAGAGATTCTATATCGCTTCTTGATCAATTGAGTTTGCTTGGTGTTTCAAAGGAAGTCACATCAGAAGATGTAAACGCAATATTGGGCAGAATTTCATTTGATACATTGTATAAGTTGAGTGAAAGAATCATATCTTCTTCTCCCAATGAAGCAATAGAAATACTAAATGAAATATATAATTCAGGTAATGAACCACTGCAAATTTTAACAAATTTATCTGAATATTTTAAAAACCTTCTTATAGTAAAAAACTGTAATAACGAGTTGTTGAGTGAACTTACCGGACTAAATGAACCGCAACTGGAAAGTTTGTCTAAGCAAAAAGAAAAATTAGAAACCCATCAGATAGTGTTTCTTCTTGAAAGAATTACTTATTATGTAAAAGAAGTAAAACAGGCTGTAAATCAACACCTATGGTTAGAGGTTGGAATTATCGATTTGGCAAACATGACAGAAAATACGTCATTGCTTGACTTGCAAAAAAGAGTAAAAGCCCTTGAAGATGGCGAAGTTACTAGTTCAAACAAAAAGGAAAGGCAGCCGGTAACACCTGAAATTAAGCCTATAACAAGACCGGCACCAATTCAGCCTAAACAAGATGATGATACTATGGATTTATCATCCAAAACTGTAAACAATAAATTACCAGATAATACTTCTCAAGATGATTTTACTCCTCCACCAATGAGTAAGAAATCGAGTGGAAATGACATAAAATCAATGTGGAAATCTTTATTAGATAATATTAGCAGCATTCCTACAAAAGCTATGCTGAATCAACTTGGAACTCCTGTTAAAATTACTCCTGACGAGATAATTATTACATTCAAAACTGAGAACTTTGTATCTCAATATACTAATACAAGCAAGAAAGATTTAATTGCAGATGCAGCAAAAAGGTTATTTAATACAGATGACACAAAAATTACAGTTAGACTCCCGCAAGCTGGCGATGAGAGTATGCAGCCGGAAGTTATAGAAGACAATAATACACAAGTAGTGCAGGAAGAAAAAAAAAAGGCAATTAAGCAAGAAGAATCAGTAGTTATTGAAACTAAGCCAATTAATCCTACACAAAAAGAAAATTCTCAAGACAAAGAAAATAAGAATTTATTAATTGAAGACGAGAGTAAACATATAGATAAAGAAAAAAAATTAATATTAGAATCTGACCAAGAGAAAATGATTTTAGATCTTTTTGATGGAAAGTACATAGAATAAAGTTTTTCCAACTTTATTACATACAAATATATATCTTGATTTTAGTTTTTATTTGTAATATATTTACACCTGTAGAGTGCTTACGCCAATATGTCACACTACGTGCGTAAAATGGTTTGAATAGTCGATATCAAATACATGTACAGCAAAATAAAAAGGAAGAAAATTATGAACTTAAAAAACAAACAAGAAATTATTGCAAAATTTGGTGCAACTCCAAAAGATACCGGTTCAGCTGAAGTACAGGTTGCAATGTTAACTAAGAAAATTTCTGAACTTACTGAACACATGAAATCAAACAAAAAAGATTTTGCTACAAAGCGTGGTCTTTTAATGATGGTAGGTAAAAGAAAAAGACTTCTTTCTTTCTTAAAAGAAAAGAATTTGGAAGGATATAGAAGTTTAGTTAAAGAACTTGGTATCAGAGGTTAATAAAAGGTTCAGAAGATAAAAGAGGGTGACTTTTCAGTCATCCTCTTTTATGTTGAACAAAAGTTATTGAGTTTTCGTTGTATAGAATGTAGAATGTAAGTGTATAAGAAGAATAAAGAGGATTACAATGAAAAAGATTTTATTAATAATTGCAATGTTATTTATGTTACCTTGTTTCTCTGATACTTTGCCATATTATTCAAATGCAGTTCCAAAAAGTGCTATAGGAGTTTTCCAAACAGGAGATACGTTAACAATATATTCTCATCCGGATTCAAATGCGGATGTAGTAAAAACTTTTGATTTTTCTTATAAGCAGGAAACGATGCCTGATAGTGTGTTTGCCGTTCTTATTAATGAAAGAAAGTTGGGAATGCTATATGCGACGGATATTGGTGATGATAATTGGATTGAGATTATGTATGATAAACGTACAGGGGCAACAGGTTGGGTAATTGCGGAAGATAAATTCCAATTTCTTCCCTGGATTAATTTTTACAACATGTATGGTCGAAAATATGGATTAAGACTTTTTAAAGATGCTCCTGAATCAGTAAATATTTTGCACTCAAAAAGCGAAGATTTATCTCAAAGTGTAGCAAAACTTAATTATGTCAAACAAATAAAGCTTACAAGACTATCTGGCAACTGGGCATTAGTTTCTGTTCTTGATTTGGATAAGATTCCAAAAATGGGATTTATGCGCTGGAGAAGCGATGAGGGAAAAATTTATGCATTCCCTAATATAAAATAATAGTGTAAATGTAAAATTGTATTCGAGAAAAGTCTTTTTCATAAGCACGAGTACACATTAAAATGCACTAAAAATACACTTACTTATTCTTTTTTATTATTTGCCCCTAACAATAAACTAACAATTCTTTTTTATACTTAATTTATGAAGTCTAATTTAGGAGACAATGGGTAGATATTTTAGGCAATGTCATTTACTCATCTCCCCCTAAAATATAGTAAAAAGGATATGTAAATGATTGCCGGAATAACCCCAATTAGTTTTAAATCAAAAGAAAATTCAAAACCAAGCATTAAGTCAGTAATCGGTGCTGCTGCCGGCACTGTAATACCTTTAGCCATAATAATGAAACAAAGAAAAATTAAAAATCCTTTAAAAATGGAATATGGTTTACAGGATATGTTAATACTTTCAGCGACTTCTGTTGGAGGAGGTGTTGCAGCAGGTATGATAGGCGAAGATAAAAAAACAAAACGCAGCATGCTTAAAGAAGGTGTATTTCAATTTCTTAATGCGTCAATCCCTACTTGGATTATTGGCGGAGTACTCAAACTCCCCGAATCCAGCCATAAATTTAACAATGCACCGACAAAAATATTTTCTGTTATCGGTGGCCTTGTAGTAGGTATGTTTGGCGCGGCCCAAGTTTCAAATCTGATATTTGACCCTAAAGACAAAGAGCCTGACAGAAAACTTACATTTAAAGATTGTATTGTAAATGCTGATGATGTTTTAGGTGCATTAGTACTAGCAAAGTTCTCATTCATAGAAAAATTACATTTAGATAAAATATTGCCTGCTATTTATGCATATTGCGGCATTCGAGCAGGGAACGCCAAGGGATAGGGGGAAATGAAATCGTAATTGGCTTAAATTTGCCACTACCAATGTTTTTAATAGTAATAGAAAGAAAGGAAGTATGATGGATATTTTTTCAATATTAACTTTAATCGGAGGACTTGCATTTTTCCTTTACGGAATTTCTTTGATGTCCTCTGGACTAGAAAAAATTGCAGGGGGTAAATTAGAACAGCTTTTAAAGAAAATGACATCTAATCCCATAAAAAGTTTTGCACTCGGAGCATTTATAACTGCAGTAATTCAATCATCTTCTGCTGTTACCGTCATGTTAGTCGGACTTGTTAATTCCGGAATTATGAACTTATCCCAAACGGTAACAATTATAATGGGAGCCAACGTAGGAACTACAATTACAGCCTGGCTTTTGAGTTTAACAGCAATTCAAGAAAGCGCAGGGTGGTTCTTTAAACTCTTGAAACCCGAATCATTTTCGCCGGTTCTTGCTTTTGTCGGAATTTGCATGATTATGATATCAAAGAAAAACAGTCGAAAAAACGCAGGTTCAGTTTTAATGGGTTTTGCAATTTTGATGTTTGGCATGGAGCTAATGTCAGGCGCAATGGCACCATTATCAAATATTCCTGAATTTAAAAATATGATGACTGCTTTTTCTAATCCGATTTTAGGCTTAATTGCCGGTATAGTTATTACAATGATTATTCAAAGTTCATCTGCCTCCGTTGGTATTTTGCAAGCTTTATCATTAAGCGGAAGTGTCACTTGGGGAGCTGCAATTCCGATTATTTTGGGACAAAATATAGGAACTTGCGTGTCTGCAATTCTGGCAAGCATTGGTGTGAATACCAATGCAAAAAGAGTTGCAGGAGTGCATATTATTTTTAATATATTAGGTGTTTGTATTTATTTACCAATATTATTGTTTATTCAAGGTTTTTTGAATCTAAAATTCTTTAATACTAATATTAATCCATTTGGAATAGCAGTTTTTCACACTATATTTAATATTTCAATAGCTTTTGTTTTACTTCCGTTTGCTAAAATCATTGAAAAACTTGCAGTAAAATATATTCCTGAAAGTCAAACAAAAACAGATGAAACAGTTCTTCTTGATGAAAGATTATTGTTAAATCCTACATTTGCTATTTCAGAAGCTTTTAGAAAAACTATTAATATGGCAGAACTTGTAGAACACAACCTTAAATATTCAACAAAAATGTTAAAGAATTTTCACCAAAAAAAAGCTGAGCAAATTAGAGAACAAGAAGTTCAAATTGATACTTATGAGGATAAACTGGATTCATTTTTATTAAAGCTTTCAGGTAGAGAACTCGCAGATGAAGATAATGAAAAAATATCACAAATGCTTCTTACTATTGGTGACTATGAAAGAATTGGCGACCACGCATCTAATATTCTTAAAATTGCAGAAAAACTTAATGACATGGATAAAAAATTATCGGAGGAAGCTATTATTGAATTGAAAACAATAGTTAATGCCGTTTTAGAGATATATTTAATGTCATTATCAGCTTATAAAAATAATGATTTACATCTTGCACAAAATGTAGAACCTCTAGAAGCCGTAATTAAAAAAGGAATACGCAGAGCAAAAAACAATCATATTCAAAGACTAAAAGAAGGAAATTGTACTCCTGAGATTAGTTTTTTGTTCTCGGATTTATTGAATGAATTAAGACGTACCGCAGCTCATGCTGGGAACATTGCAATGAGTGTAATTCAACTCCAAGATAGAAGTTTTGATAAACACGAATATAACCATAGAAATAAGGAAGATGATTTAGAATTCAATATGAGATATCAAGATTTTAAATCAAGATACCGAGTTTCTAAAAAATAAATTTTGCGTGTGCAGAAGAAATCCAAACATTAATTTTTCATTAATATTTATAAAAAATCCTCAAACATATAGTATAAATATAATTGTTAGTAAAGAAGATAGGAGGATTATTATGGCATTAAAACCGTTACAAGACAGAATTGTTATCAAAGTTATTGAAGATACTGAACAAACTGCAGGCGGAATATTTATTCCTGATAGCGCAAAAGAAAAACCGCAAAAAGGTGAAGTCGTTGCAGTTGGCGAAGGAAAAACTAATGACAAAGGCGAAAAGGAACCTATGGGAGTTAATGTAGGTGATATCGTTCTTTATGCGAAATACGCAGGTACTGAAGTTAAAATGGACGGAGTTGAATACAAGATTTTGTCTATTAAAGATGCATTAGCAATTGTTGAATAAAGTAAATAAGAGCAAAGTTAATAAGTTAATAAGAGGAATATAATGCATCACAGAGATCTTGAAGCTTGGAAGGAATCAATGGATTTCGTAACAGAAATTTATAATCTTACAAGACAATTTCCTAAAGAAGAACTTTGGGGATTAACATCGCAAATAAGGCGTGCAGCAGTTTCAATTCCTTCAAATATAGCTGAAGGGTGTGGTAGAACATCTGTAAAAGAAACATCAAGATTTATGGATATTGCTTTAGGTTCGATTGCCGAAGTAGAAACTCAATTATTAATAGCACAAAACTTAAATTATATAAACTCTGATGAATTTATTAAAAAACTTGGTAAAGTTAATGCTCTTGTTCAAGGTATAAAAAATTATTTGAGCAAAGTTGATAAATAATTATTCTTATTAACTTATTAACTTAGCTCTTATTAACTTAAAAAAGGAGAAATAAAAATGGCTAAAAAAATAGTTTTTGAAGAAGAAGCAAGAAAATCGCTTCTTAAAGGTATAGATGCAGTTGCAGATGCCGTTAAGGTTACACTTGGACCTAAAGGCAGAAATGTTATTTTACAAAAGAAATTTGGCGCACCACAAATAGTTAATGACGGTGTTACTATCGCTAAAGAAATTGAACTCGCTGATGGTTTAGAAAACGCAGGTGCTCAACTTCTTAAAGAAGTTTCATCTAAAACAAATGATGTTGCAGGTGATGGTACAACAACCGCATCACTTCTTGCTCAAGCTATCGTAAGAGAAGGTTTAAAGAACTTAACCGCAGGTGCAAACCCAATGTCTATGAAACGCGGTATTGATAAGGCTGTTGAAATTGCTATAAGCAAAATTAAAGACCTTTCACATAACGTTTCTACAAAAGAAGAAATCGCTCAAGTAGCAGGTATTTCAGCAGGTAACAATTCTGAAATTGGTGAACTTATAGCAGAAGCTATGGAAAAAGTTGGTCACGACGGTGTTATCACTGTTGAAGAATCTAAATCATTTGGTACTAACTTAAAAGTTGTTGAAGGTATGCAATTTGATAAAGGTTACATCTCACCATACTTTGTAACAGATGCTGAAAGAATGGAAGCTGTTTTAGAAGATGCTTACGTTCTTTGTGTAAATAAGAAAATCAACTTAATTGCAGATTTAGTTCCTGTTCTTGAACAAGTTGCACGTGATGGACGTTCACTATTATTAATAGCAGAAGATGTAGAAGGTGAAGCTCTAGCAACTTTAGTAGTTAACACTATGAGAAAAGTATTAAGAGCAGTTGCTGTAAAAGCTCCAGGGTTTGGCGACAGAAGAAAAGCAATGCTTGAAGATATTGCAATTCTAACTGGCGGTCAAATGTTCACGGAAGAACTCGGTATGAAGTTGGAAAACATTACAACTGATATGATGGGTACAGCAAAACGTGTTACTGTTACTAAAGATGAAACAACTATTGTTGTTGGTAACGAAACTAAAGCTGCTGTTGCAGAAAGAGTTAATTTAATCAAACGTCAAATTGAGGCTTCAGATAGTGAATACGATAAAGAAAAACTTCAAGAAAGAATGGCTAAACTTTCTGGCGGAGTTGCGGTTATTGAAGTTGGTGCAGCTACTGAAATTGAACTTAAAGAAAGAAAATTGAGAATTGAAGATGCTCTTAATGCTACAAGAGCAGCAAACGAAGAAGGTATTGTTCCTGGTGGCGGTGTTGCACTTATAAGAGTTCAACAAGCACTTGAATCTAAACTTAACTCATTAACATTTGATTCAGACGATGAAAAGAGCGGATATAAAATTCTTATGGCAGCTCTTGATGTACCTTTAAGAGCAATTGCAGATAATGCAGGTGCTAAAGGCGATATCGTTGTTGATAATGTTAGAGGCGAAAAAGATGCATACGGCTATGACGCACTTTTGAACAGATACACAGACATGTTCTCAGCAGGTATTGTTGACCCTGCTAAGGTTACAAGAAGTGCATTAGAAAATGCAGCATCAGTAGGCTCAATGTTATTAACAACAGAAGCTGCCGTAGTAGATATTCCGGAAGAATCAAAGGCTCCTGATATGTCAGCAATGGCAGGAATGGGCGGTATGGGCGGAATGATGTAGCGGATTTTCGGTAGGGCGACGGCGAAGCCTAGCCCGTAAGTTTGAGTCGGACGTTACTCCGGCGAAAACCCGAATAATCCAAGACAAAACCGTACGCAGTTTGTTCTGCGTAGGTTTTTACGAATGACCAGATAGTGTGCTAAGAAAAGGCTAAAACAGACGTGTTTTAGCCTTTTCTGTAGCCGTTCTTAGCCGCCGTGCAACGCAGTTGTTCAGGCAGTATAATGTAGCGGCAAATTCTTAAAGTTTTGAAATCGTTACAATTATTTACTTCTATATAGTTTAACTTTGTCATACAATGTGTATGTAGTATGCAGGAGTGTATTTGTGGGAAAATTAATTACTCAAAGTGAAATTGTAAACATAGTAAGACAAGGTCAGAAAGACGGAAAAACATTTGTTGCTACAAACGGATGTTTTGATATTTTGCATGTAGGTCATATAAGATATTTACAAAAAACAAAGACTCTGGCGGATTATTCTATTGTTATGCTTAATTCCGATAAGTCTGTAAGAATGCTAAAAGGAGAGACTCGCCCTATAAATAACGAACAAGATCGTGCAGAAATATTAAATGCTTTATCTTGTGTTGATTATGTGGTATTATTTGATGAGAAGTCTCCGGCTGAGCTTTTGGAAAAAATAAAACCAGACGTTTATACTAAAGGTGCTGATTATACTATAGAAACTTTACCGGAGCGGGATATTGTTAAAAAGAACAATATTAAGGTAGAATTTATAGAATTTGTTCAAGGCAAATCTACAACAAATATAATAAATAAAATTAATAAATAAAGGAGTGTATTATGAAAACTTTTACATTGGAACAAATTGGGGAAATTACCGGCGGTTTACTTACAAAAGCATCAGATGTCGCAATTACAAATATTGCTCCGCCAAAACTTGCAGATGAAAATACATTAGCACTTGCTTTAGGTGAAGAAGAAATCGCAAACTTGTCTACGACAAAAGCTAAAGCAGCACTTGTTCCTTTGGGAGTTAATATAGACGGATTTACAACAATTGAAGTTGAAAGACCTCGTTTAGCAATGATGAAACTTATTTCAATGTTTTACGAAGAACCTCACGTAAACAACGGAATTCATCCTAGTGCAGTTGTTGCTTCAACTGCTAAAATCGGTCAAAATGTTTCAATCGGACAGAATGTTGTTATCGCAGAACACGCAGAGATAGGTGATAACACAAAAATTTTAGCTAATTGCTATATTGGAAACGGAGCTAGGATTGGTTCTGAGTGCTTCTTCCACCCAGGTGTAAATATAGGTGATAGGGTTCAAGTAGGAAACAAAGTTATTCTAAATCACGGAGTTTCTCTTGGCGCGGATGGTTTTAGTTTTGTAACCGAAAATCCAAACAACATTGAACAAGCTCGTAAAGACGGTGAAGTAAAAGAGGCTAACACAGAACAAGTTATCTTCAAAATTCCTTCAATAGGTTCCGTTGTTATAGGAAACAACGTAGAAATTGGTGCAAATTCTTGTATTGACAGAGGAACCATTGAAAATACAATAATCGGCGACAATACAAAAATTGATGACTTAGTAATGGTTGGTCATAACTGCCGTATCGGGAAAGGTTGTATGATTGTTTCACAAGTTGGAATCGCAGGAAGCTGTGTAATAGGAGATAGAGTCGTAATAGCAGGTCAAGCAGGACTTGCAGACCACATCTCAATTGGTGATGATACAATTATTGCCGCTCAAGCAGGTGTAACAAAGAGTTTCCCTGCGAAATCAATTGTTGTAGGCGCTCCTGCGGTTCCGAGAAAAGAATTTATTAAACAATTAAAGATAATGAAAGATGCAGGAGATTTAATCTCAAAATTCAAAAAATACGAACCGCTTTTAAAATCGTTTGAAGAGAGCGTTCAAGAAGGCGAAACAGCTAAAGTATAGGGAGATTTAAAGTGAATGGTCAATGAGTTAATCTGTGAATAAGTTCTTTAAATTCGCTTTGCTCATATATTATTCAATCTAAAACAAGTTTTGCAAAAGTTAATATTAATACTAACTTATTCACCTATTCACTTATTTACTTATTCACCTATTTAAACATGGTAACAATAAAATCAGAAATACGAACATCGGGTAAATCCTTAATGAAAAATAAAGAGTGCGAGGTTGTTATAAAGCCATCGGACTCCGGCAGAATACGTATTTTTTCTAAAGGTGCTGACCATTCTTTTGATGCTTGTATAGAAAATTTATATTCTACAGATCATTGTGTTACACTGTGCAGTAAGGATAAAAGAACATTGCTTGGTGATTATAAATATAAGGTTATGTTATGCGAGCATTTTAACGCAGCTTGTGCAATTACCGGAGTAAATTCAATTGATGTATTTTTATCAGAAACTGAAATGCCGATTTTTGACGGTAGCGCTAAAGTTTGGGTTGATTTATTCAAACAAGCCGGTATTGAAGGTAAAAACAAAGATTTTTACGCTGTTCAAGAACCTGTATATTATTTAAATGGCAAGACAAGCCTTGTCGTAATCCCTGATAAGGAATTAAGAATAACTTATGCTGTAAACTACGATCATCCGGATTTGAGGAATAAATGGGTTACAATGGATAATAAAAATCTTGATGAAATAATTGAGGCTAGAACTTTCGGATTCTATAAAGATTTAGCAAAATTTCAAGCGCTAGGATTCGCTAAAGGTGTTACTATTGATAACACGGTAGGACTTAAAGATGATGGGTATACAACTGAACTTCGCTCAGAATTGGAACCAGTAAAGCATAAAATTTTAGATTTATTAGGCGATTTTAATTTGACAGGAATTTCGCCTCTCAATTTAAAAGCACAAATATTAGTTAAAGAGGCTGGACATGCTGTTCATTGCAAGGTAGCTCAAGTATTAAAAAGTAAATTAGTTAAAATATAAAGAAGAAGAAGGAGTATAAAATGACAGAAGAGATTTTAAGTTTTGACATTAAAGAAATTATGGACATGATTCCGCATAGATATCCGTTTTTATTGGTAGATAGAATTACAGAGTGCGTACCTTATAAGTATTCTAAGGGATACAAGAATTTAAGTATGAATGAAGAATTCTTTCAAGGTCATTTCCCTGGTAATCCTATAATGCCTGGAGTATTACAGCTAGAAGCGATGGCACAATGCTCAGCACCGATATTGATGTGCTCTGAAGAAAACAAAGGTAAATTAACATTATTTGCCGGTGTAGATAACGTTAGATTTAAAAATATTGTTCGCCCAGGTGATAGATTTGACATGTTTATAGAAATGACAAAGGCAAAAGGCCCGATAAGCAAATGTCACGCAGTTGGTTCAGTTGATGGAAAAGTCTGCGTTGAAGCAGATTTAACAGTTGCCTTAAAATAGTAGGGGTAAATATGGGGTAAATATGGGGGTAAATATAGGAGGCGAATATAGGAGGCGAATATTTGCCCCACCACAACCTATTCAAATATTACAAAATCATAAATAATAAAAGAGTGGGAAGAGTCAATTAGAATATTTAGATGTTTTTCTAAAATGGACTTTTAACTCCTAGGTTTAGACTTTAGATGCTATTGCTGCTATTACAGATGCCAGTAATAGCATTGTTATTAGTCTAACCATAGTACTTCCTTGTATTTTGTCTTTATTTTTAATGAACATTATTTGATTTATTTTCGTTAATAGTATAAGGTATAATAATGCGGAGAATTTTAATGAAAAAGATTTTATTGTGCTGTTGTTTGGTTTTTGTCTTGAGTTCTATGATTAACGTATCTTATGCAAGGAGCTATCACGGACATCATAGCGGACATTATTATTCAAGTCGTTCTTCTTCTGGCAATAATATTTATGTCGTAAGCAGGGATTACACAAAAACAGAACAAAAATTTCCGAATTGCAATACGCATTATATGACCGTTGAAACCGTTACTTTTCATTATTCTGACGGTTCTAGAAGACGTTTTAATAATTGTACTGTTTATAATTCTGACGGAATTGTAATAGAGAGCGGATGTAGCAGTGTAAAACATATTTTATTTGAAAATAAACATTACTTTATTATTTGCAAGGGTAACTGCTATTTGACAGATGGCGAAGGGAATAAAATATCAAAACGCACGTATTCTTGGATAAATGAAATAAAACCAAACAGGCTTATTGTTAAATATAATAAAAAGTACGGAATAATTGATTTAAAAGATAATGTAATTGTTCCAATTAAATATCAAAAATTTATTATAGACGGAAATGGAATTTTTATAACAAAACTTAACGGTTATTGGGGAATATTGGATTCTGAGAATAATATTCTAGTAGAAAATGATTGTGATAAAATTAAGTCTTTACATGACACAATTCTTATAAAACGTTACCATAAGTATGGTTTAACGGATTTAGACGGAAAGACTATCTTTGACATAAAGTACGACAAAATTAAAAAACTCGGTGAATATATACTTGTTCGTGAAAATAATAGATATTTTGTTTTGAATTCGGATGGCGAGCGCATAAATGATTTTGTCTACAAGAAAATAAAACTCAAACGTAACAGCCTTTATGGTCTTTCAGAAAATGGTATTTGGACAAAAATAGAAAAAAATCATCTCTAAAATTGTATTTTATTTTTGATATAATATAAATTAAGAACAGGAAGGGAGATATTTATGCGCCAAAGACCAGCAGAGCAAGATATGTATGAAAGAAGAAAAAATTTTGATGCTGTAGAGGATAATTTAACACCGGAACAAGTTAAACTTGAGTCATCAAGATGCTTGAATTGCAAAAATCCGCAATGTGTAAAAGGGTGTCCTGTTAATATTAAAATACCTGATTTTATAAAATCATTAAAAGAAGATAATCTTGAAAAAGCAGGAGAGATTATTCGAGAAACGAGCATGCTGCCATCTGTTTGCGGCAGAGTTTGCCCGCAAGAAAGACAATGTGAGGGTAAGTGTGTTTTAGGGCTTAAAGGAGAGCCAATTGCAATCGGCGCTTTAGAAAGATATGTTGGTGATAATACTTTACCAAAAGAAGTCGAAATTAAGCCTACTGGGAAAAAAGTAGCTGTTGTTGGTTCAGGTTGTGCCGGAATAACAGCGGCTTCTGATTTAAGAAAAGCCGGACACGATGTTACAATTTTTGAAGCACTTCACAAATTTGGCGGAGTTTTAAGATATGGAATTCCTCCTTTCAGACTTCCAAGAAAAGTTTTGGATAGAGAACTTGAATCATTGAAAAAAATGGGAGTAAAATTTGAAAAAAATGTTGTTGTAGGTAAGTCAATAACATTAAAACAGCTAAAAGAAGAAGGCTTTGACGCGATTTTTATATGCTCTGGAGCAGGACTTCCCAAAATGTTAAATATCCCTGGTGAAAATTTAAACGGAGTTTATTCCGCTAATGAATTTTTGACTCGTGTAAATCTTATGCAAGCTAATGATGAAGAATCAGCGACACCAATAAAAATCGGCAAATCAGTTGCGGTAATTGGCGGTGGAAATGTTGCTATGGATGCCGCAAGAACTGCCGTTAGAATAGGATTTGAAACTGTCTATATTATATATAGAAGAACAGAAAAAGAACTTCCTGCAAGATTAGAAGAAATTAGACACGCAAAAGAAGAAGGTGTGCAATTTATATTCTTGCGCGCTCCTTATGAAATATGCGAGAAAGATGGTTATGTAGCCGGTATGAGATTTGAGGTTATGTCTTTGGGAGAACCTGATGAATCCGGCAGGCGCTCACCTATTGGAACTGGAGAATATGTAGATTTAGATGTTGATACAGTAATAGTAGCGCTGGGAACCGGACCAAACCCTATTATTCAAAAATCTGCTAAATCTGAAAATATTGATTTTGAACTGGATAAAAAGGGGTATTTTGTTGTAAATCCTGAAACTAGAGAAACTTCAATTCCTTGTATATATGCAGGAGGAGATGTTGCCCCGATTGGAGAATCAAATGCTATTAATGCGATGGGAGCCGGTAAAAAAGCTGCTAAAGCAATTTGCGAATATTTGAATAATTAATTCTAAATTTACGATACTCTGTCATTACTGATATTAATGAAGAATGTTTCTCCATTTTGAGTAACTTCGGCTTTTCCATTGTTAAATGGTGATATTCTGTCATATTCAACGGGTATGACTTCAGTTCCGTCTAAATTAATATAACCAAATTTATTATTAATACGAACAGCTATCAATTCTTCTTGGTCTTCAGCTCCCATAGCTATGCTAATTACATCATCATAAATACATGTTGAAACAATATCTCCGTTAGATTTAATAATGCCCCACTTATTGTTCTTTTGTTTGACAGCCCAATGTGTTGCACTTCCCGGAATTCTTTTTGTTGCTTCGTATGAAGTTACAACTAAAGTACCAAAGGCTTTTTCTTTAAGTGTTACAACATCGTCCTTTATCTCTAAAGCTTTTTTGTACATTTTTTAATACTTCAGATTCAGATATAATTTTTTCTGCCCGATTTTTTGCATTTTGGATTATCTTTTTAGCATTTTCAAATTCGTACATAAAATCTCCTTTGTTATTTATCCTGCTCCAAATAAATCACTATCATAATTTAAACTTTTAGCTTCAGCCAGAAGAGGAAAATCTTCTATTTTATATTGTTTTACAAAATTTATAGCTTCACACCTTGCTAATTCTAATATCTTTGCATCATTAACTATATCTGCAATAAGCATATCCGGTAATCCGCTCTGCCTTGTTCCTAAAAATTCTCCGGGGCCTCTGATTTGTAAATCTTTTTCTGCTATAACAAAACCATCATTTGTTTGTGTCATAATATTTAATCTTGCTTTTGTCTCTTGTGAACGCGTATTAGATGAAAGTATGCAATATGATTGTAAATCACTACGTCCAACTCTGCCTCTCAATTGATGTAATTGAGAAAGCCCAAAACGTTCAGCATTTTCTATCACTATAACCGTTGCATTTGGAACATCTACACCTACTTCAACAACTGTTGTTGATACCAAAATATCATACTCTTTATTTTTAAATTTGTTCATAACATCGTCTTTTTCATCATTTTTAAGTTTGCCGTGAAGAAGTCCGACTTTGTACTGGGGAAATATATCATTTTGCCATTTTTCTCGTTCTATAGTAGCAGCTTTGGCTGAAAGTGCCTCACTCTCTTCGATAAGTGGGTAAACAATATAAGCTTGACGACCGGCTTCTACTTCTTTTCGAATCAAATCTGCAATTTGCCTGCGAGAATTAGACATAGTTGTAATAATAGGTTTTCTTCCTTTTGGAAGTTCGTCAATTATTGTTAAATCTAAATCTCCATTCATAGTAATCGCTAAAGTCCTTGGAATAGGAGTTGCAGTCATTGTTAGAATTTGGGGATTTTGAGATTTTTTTCTTAGAGCAAGTCTTTGTTTTACACCAAATCTATGCTGCTCATCAATAACGACAGCGCCTAGATTAGCAAAGTCAACTCCATCTTGAATAAGAGCATGCGTTCCTACTGCAATATCAGCCTGCCCGTTTCTCAAATTAGTTTCTGAGAGCTTTCTTTGTTTTTTCCCAATACTGCCTAAAAATAGCTCTATCTTTATTCCGAGCGGAGCAAGCCAGTTTACCATATTGTTGTAATGTTGTTGAGCAAGTATCTCCGTTGGAGCCATAATAGCAGCTTGATAACCATTTTCTATAGCAGCAAGCAGCATAATTGTAGCAACAACGGTTTTACCGCTGCCAACATCGCCTTGTAGAAGTCTTTGCATTGGTTTTGAGGAATGTAAATCGTTTAATATTTCATTAACAGCTCTTTGTTGTGCTTCTGTAAGCTTAAACGGCAGACTTTCAATAAACTTCATAACAAGTCCGTCTTTTTTAATTTCAAGAGGTATTGAAGATATTTTCTTATTGTTTTCTTCTCTTAAAAGTGCAAGCCTTAATTGAATTAGAAATAATTCTTCGAAAACAAGAGAAAAACGTGCTTGATGAAGTTTTTCATTATCACTTGGGAAATGAATTTGTTCTATAGCTTCATTCTTTTCTAAAAGATTATATTTTTTAATAATGTAGTCCGGTAAAACTGTTTTAATATCTTTTTTAAAGAGTTGAATAGAGTTATAAGTAATTTTTCTTAGAGCTTTAATGTTAAGATTTTCGCTTAATGGGTAAATTGGAACAATGCGCGCAAGATTTAGATTCTGATTTGCATTAACTTCATAGTCCATAATGGAATATGAAGGCTTATCAATTGTTGTTAACCCATCATAAGAATTTATTTTAACAATTCCCGATACCATAATGCCTGAATCTTTTGGAAATTGGCTTTTCATTCTTTCTAGTGCATATTTACTTGCTTTTGAAACAAAAAAACTTAAAAACAAACTTCCGGAGCCGTCTGCAATGCGAACTTTTATTACACCAAGATTATTTTTAGTATTAAAAGCCTCAACACTTTTTATAGTCCCGAAAATAGTAGTAGTTTCACCAATTTTCAAGTCTTTGATTCGAGTTCTAGAAGAATAATCAACATGTTTACGCGGGAAATAATAAAGTAAATCCGATACACTATAAATTCCTAACTTATTTAAGATATAGGCTATTTTAGGACCGACTCCTTTTAAGTACATTACATCAGACCTGAGAGTCAATTTATTATTAGAATTTTGTTCTTTTTCTTTTTTCTGTTCAATGTCAGATTTAATAGCCGATACAAGCTTATCTATAGATTTTTTCCTTTGAAATAGTGAATCAATATTATAACGTCTAAAATGTTCCAGTAGAATTTGCCATTTAGGATTTTTAGAGAGTTTGTATTCATTTTTCAATTCAGAACAAATAAACGAAGAAAAGCTTTTTGTTTTCCCGTTTATATTTATGTATTGATATTTTATCTCAACTTCAATGGCTTTTTTTATTTGCTCTAAATTTTGCATAGACTTAATATGATGTTAAGTTCATTTTACTATAATATAATTTTAAATGTAAAACAAAAAAATAATAAAGAGTGTCAATTATTAATTGTATTTTTACATAGATGTAAAATGTACAATTGGAAATGGGGAATTAATAAATTCGTCGCTCATGTATATTCAAGGTTAAACAAATTTCACAATGATAATTTTTAAAACAATTTTCCATTTTACATTTTCAATTTTCCACTAAAAGTTAATACTCTTCAAATAATAAGAATTTGAATATACTATGAATGATATATAATACTTGATTTTTGAGTTTTATTTGCTATACTGAACTTGATGAGATTATGGCGCTAGTCGTCAAGCGGTTAAGACCTCGGATTGTGGTTCCGATATGCATGGGTTCGAATCCCATCTAGCGCCCCATAAAAAAGACAGTGACTTTTGTTACTGTCTTTTTTATCTTGCTATATTGCGGAGTTTTAAGAACCCTACCAAGCGAAGCTTGGTCTGGGTTCGAGCGGATTTTTTGCAGAGTGCGGAGGACTTTTCTTTGAAAGAAACGAAGTTTC
>CAJOOM010000032.1 GCA_905236775.1 Candidatus Gastranaerophilales bacterium | reverse complement strand
TCACCATTAACAACTAAGTTACCACTGTTTTCAAATGATTCATCGCCTGTAGCATCGTTTGTTAATGTATCTACGGTTATTGCACCAGCATCAGTTACATTATTGTTTGTGAAGTCACCGCTGTTAGCGATTGAATCAGCAACGATTGTACCTGTTGATTCGTTAGTAAAACCGTCTTCATTGTCATTTACGGTTAAAGAATGTTGTTGAATAGAACCGCTGTTTGTACCGTCAGTAACAGTCAAACTGCTATCATCATCACCTGATATATTACCGCTATTTGTAAATTCTCCGGTAGATTCCATAGAACCGTTGTTTACATAATCTCCGGTAATAGTAATGTCTTCTTGAGTAATCGTACCTTCGTTTGTACCATTAGCTGTACTAATTGCTTTACCTTCTAATGAACCGTCTGCACCTACGGTCAAAGCAGTTGCTGTTATTGTTGCATTAGTGTTTGTTGCTTCACCATTAATTACAATTTCATCTTGAGTTACATCTGCTCCGAATGTTGCAGCCGCTACTTCTAAATCTCCAGTACCTGTTATTTCGGCTCCTGTTTCGTTTACAAATGTACCTGTTGATGTCAGAGAGCCGTTGTTTACATAATCTCCGCCTACATTTACATCTTTTTCAGATATAGTACCGTAGTTTGTACCACCGTCCATATTCAAAGTACCGTTAGTACCTGTCAAAGATGCTCCAGTATTTGTTTCTGAACCGATAGTAAGAGTTCCTACATCAATTGTGCTTGTAGCATTTGTTGCTTCGCCGATTATTGATAATGAACTTTGAGTAACATTTGCGCCAAAAGTTGCATCTTTAACATTCAATGTACCGTTATCACCAGTTATTACTGCACCATTTGAGAATGATGTATTAGATGTCATTGTACCTGTGTTCTCAAAATTGCCTGTTGTTAATGCGATGCTCTTCTGAACTATCGTACCGCTTGATGTACCGCCGCTGGTAACGTTTAATGTTCCACCATCACCTGTTATTGAACTGGCATTATTCAATGTTTCGATAGTCGATGTTCCGTTATTAATAAATTGAGAACCGCTATTATTATTAAATGTTGTAGCATTCAATACAGAACCTGCCGTACTGTTTTGATATTCACCATTGTTATTTACAGTCGAAGCATTTACTGTATTTTCGTTAACGAATTTTGCTCCCTCAGAGTTATTTAAAGTATTTAAACTAGATGTAGCACCTACTGTACCTTTATTTGTAAATACTCCTGCTGTATTATTTATAGCATTTGCATCAACTTTTCCGTCTGCATTATTTGTAAAATTACTATCATTATTTAATGTAGTAGCATTTATAGTACCGTTATTTGTTGTTGTAGCATCAGCACTACCATTTTTTTGGTTAGTATAATTTGTAGTATTAATCGTTGAATTGTTAGTTAAAGTTGCACCATTATTTATTACATCGGTAGCATTAATGGTTCCATCTGTATCATTTGTAAACGTTTTATTGTTAGTTACGGTATTTGAATAAATGTTACCTGTGTTATTTGTTGTACCGTTGTTTGTAAATGTACTCAGGGAGTTACCTTGTTCGCCGATATTTGCACTGTTATTCAATGTAGCACCTTGATTAACGGTCATACTATTTGCATCAATAGAACCGCTTCCGCTGTTTGTCAAAGAACCTGATGCTACAGTGAATGAGTCTACTGAAACATTACCGGTATTTGAACTGGTTCCGTTAGTTACTACACTACCTGTATTATTTGAACTTAATGCGCCAGAGTTAGTTAACCCATTATTTACAGTCAAAGTATTACTTCCAAGAACAACAGCTGTATCACTTGTATTAGAATTTGTTAAACTTCCTACGGATATACTGTTATTAACATTAAGAGATCCAGATGAATTATTAATTGTACCATTAATTGCATCACCGGTTCCGATTGTTACATTACCACCGGTAATACCCAATGTCGCTTCATCACCTACAGTTAAAGTAACATTGTTTGCAATTATTGAATTTGTTCCGAAATTATGAGCTCCGCTTGCGACATTAAGTGTACCATTTGTTGCATTGATTGCACCTGAAATAGTGTCACCGGAATTTAATATAGCAGAACCACCGTCAATGCCAAGTGTTGCGCCGCTATTAACAGCAAAGTTTACAGCTGCTCCAACAGAATCACCACTATTTAATGTTATGTTACCGCCGGATATTGTTAAGCTACCACCTGTAGCATTTAAAGTACCGTGATTAGTGCCTAAATCATGGTTTAAATCTAAACTTCCTGTACCTGACAAGTTAACCACATCATCTGTTTGCGAACCTGCCCAATCCTCATAATCACGAGAACCACCATCATTATTGGATGTACTTAAATCTGTACTACTTGGTCCCATTGAACCGGAATACCAAGGACCTTCATTACCTTCTCCTGTCGCACCAGTAATATTAATATCTGATGCTGCTACCGCAGGATTTGACACTCCAAAAGTCATAGCACCAACCAAGGAGCTTACAACTAATGCAGATAAAATTTTTGTTTTTTTCACTTCTTCTCTCCTATTCTACACAATCTAAACTATATATAAAAATTCCCATTATATTTGATTATAATTTTTTTATTATAATCCTAACAAACATATAAAAAATATGCAAATAATTTTACAAAAAATTAGGACTTGCATAAAAGTCAATACTTATTACTATTTTAAGTATTTATTTGTGATTATATTAAATATTTTCCAACTATATTAAATATTTTCTAATTATCTTCTCTATTTTTAATGATGATTTCCCGTCACCATAAGGATTTTGAGCTTTTAGCCTTGTATTCTCTTTTGTAGAAGATAAAACTTTTTCACTTTCAGATATAATCTTTTCGTAGTCAGCACCTACAAGCATAGAAACCCCTGCTTCTATACCCTCTTTTCGTTCTGTTTCGTATCTCATTACAAGTGTCGGACAAGCAAAAGATGGAGCTTCTTCTTGAATTCCGCCGGAATCTGTTAGAATCAACTTTGCATGTTTCATTAAATAAACTAAATACGGATAATCTAACGGTTCTAAAAGATATATATTTTTAAATTCTCCCAAGTGCGAATGAATTTTATCATGCACATTCGGATTTGGATGTACAGGAATTACAAAAGTATGGTCAGAATATTTTTCTGCTAAGTATGAAATAGCTTTTATAATTCTATCAATTCTCTCTCCGTGATTTTCTCTTCTGTGCGCGGTAATTAACACTAATTTGTCATCTATTTTGATTCCTTTATTTTCATAAAATTTACGTGACTCCTCAAGAACATCATCCGATAAGCAGAACAGCGCATCAATAACTGTATTACCGACTACATGGATTTTATTTTCGTCTATATTTTCCTTTAACAAAGCCTCTTTATTTACCTCAGTAGGAGCAAAATGTAAATCAGCCACTCTTGAAGTCATTTGGCGCATGACTTCTTCCGGAAATGGCTCAAAAATATCATAAGAACGCAATCCTGCCTCTACGTGATAAACAGGAATTTTGTGATAAAAACTTGTCAAAGCACCGCTTAAAACGGTCATAGTGTCGCCTTGAACAATTGTAGCATCAATTTTTACTGTATTATAAACTTCTTCTAATGAATTCAAAATTCTGGCTTGAACTGATGATAGCGATTGATTTTCCCTCATACAATCAAGTTTATAATCAGCAACTAAGCCAAAATACTTTAAAGTTTGATTAGAAAGTTCTTTCTGTTGTTCAGTATTTACAATAATTACGTTATAATCCTCGGGATACTTTCTTAATTCAAGTATCACAGGAGCTAATTTAATAATCTCCGGACGAGTTCCAAAAACAAAAGCTATATTCTTCATAGCTCTTATTATACAATAAATATTAAAAATCAATCATATGATTGATGTGTGTTGGCAAAAATACATTTATAGTGGTGATGGGAATAGGTAGGTTTTTATACTACAAAATAAAAAAGACTTGAGGAATTAGAGGTAAGAATATGAATATAAAAAACAAAATAGCAGATTTAATAAAAGGTAAGTTTAATAATAACTCATTAACTTATGCAATTATTAACTTTTTCACTCTTGCGTTATTACTTATACCGGTAAGTGCGCAAGCAGAGAGTCTTTTCGTTCTTGGTGCTCAACAAAATTACCAAGGAACTCCTCGTTCATTATTTGGCGGTGTTCAAGCACATCAAATCGGTGATTTAATCTCAATCAGAATGGCTGAAAATGTTTCAGTTAATGATAACTTAACTTACTCTTCCGCAAAATCATCTGAAACAACAGATTCTTTTACATCTTTTCTTAAAGAGTGGTTCCATCTTTCCGGCTTGAAAAGTGCAGGCGGATACGGAGGTTCAAATGAAGTTTCAAATTCCGCTCAAGGACAAAGAGCTTTGTCGATGGGTGACAGAATCGCTTGTCAGGTTGTACAACAACTTCCGAATGGCAATTTGGGTGTACAAGGGAAGAAAACTCTTGTTAACGGTAATGAAAGAGTTGATTTTATTGTAACTGGTGTTGTTGACCCTCGCTGGTTAAGTGTTGACGGAGAAGTTTATTCATATAATGTATCAAATCTTCAATTTGCTCTATCCGGTAGAGGTGCTGTATCAAGAAGTCAAAACGAAGGTATATTTAACAGATTTATTAGATATCTGTTCTAATAATTAAAAAGGGAATAAAATGACCACGCAAAAAATGCAATTATTAATCGGAATACTAGACAAAGAAATTAAATCATATGTTGAACTTAAAGAATTATTCGCACAAAAGCGAGAAATTTTAAAAAAGTCTCGCTCAGATGATTTAGGTGTTCTTGATAACAAGATTCTTGCCTTGAATAATAAAATAAAAAAAATTAACAAGGAAAGAGAAAGATTATCGGAGGAACTTACCGGCAAAAATTGTAATATGACTGAGTTTATAGAATTTGCTGAACAAAATTGTCCGGATTTCGTTAATAGATTAGAAGACAGAAAGGCGACTATTGGCAGCATTATTCCAGAAATTACGTTATTAAATCAGCAAAATATTGAACTATTAAAACATGGTATGATTATAACAAATAAGATGTTGGAAACTATAATTGATGCTTTTTCTCCACAAGGAAGTTATTACAACGAGTCCGGTAAAACAGATTCACACGACATAGATTTGTGGACTATAAGCAAAGAAATCTAAACCATTAGCTCAATTAAATGTAAAGATTTGTAACAATTTTCCAAAATTTTGTTATTAATTTCTAAAAATATGGAAATACTAAAGTATAAACGTGGTAATTAACAAGTAAGATATCGGAAGCAATTATTTAAAAATTTTTGCATTACAAGGAAGTTACTACTGTAGAGCAGGAAACGCGGGCATACAATACACGGACCTGTAGAGTATAAAATTTAACGAGGTGACCTAAATGAATCTATTATCATCATTAAACATCAGCGCAGGAGCATTATCGGTAAACGAAAAAGCAATTAGTGTCGTTTCACATAACGTTTCTAACATGAACACAGAGGGATATCACAAACAACGTGTTAATCTCCAAGCCCGAAATATTGCAGGTCAAATCGGTGATAATCCTGCAAATCAAGTTCGCGCAAACGGCGGTGTAAAAATTGCTAATGTAATGCGTTATAATGACGATTACCTAAATAACTATTATAGAGAACAGCTTTCACAAAAAAATATGCTTGAACAACAATTAGGCAATTTAGACGAACTTGCCGGTATTTTTAATGATTTAGAAGGAACCGGTGTTGATGCAGCATTAAGTAAATTTTATGAAGCTTTAAATAACTTACAACAATATCCGGCAAGCTCAACTGCCAGAACAAACTTTGTTGAAACATCAAAAACACTAACATCGTTATTAAATGAAAAAAGTGTTCAATTGAGTAAATTAACCGGAGAAGCACTTGGAGACGGTTCAAGCGAAGATTCTCTTAAAAATTCAAAAATATATGTTCAATACAGAGAATTGAACAATTCTCTTGAAGAACTTGCTGCAGTCAATAAAGCGCTTCAAACAACTCAAACCGGTACTTTAACAGCAAACAATCTGCTTGACCAAAGAGATTTAATTTTACATGATATAGCTCAATTCGTAGATATTACCGTAGAAGAAAGTCCTAATGGTTCTGTTGCTGTTTATACAGGCGATCAAGCATTAGTAAAAGGGGCAAAAGTTGTAGGAAAACTTGATATAGATACCGCTAAATCATATTGTGAAAAACACGGAATTATATATCCGGATGAGTGGACTGGCGAAAATGCCGTATTGAGCATCGTAGATGAAGACGGTGGAGTTGTTGTGGAAAATGCAAATTCCGTAATAACCGGAGGTGCATTAGGCGGTTTAATCCACTCAGCAACAGACTATGATGACGGTGTTACAAACGCAGGAACTGTTCAAGCAAGTTTAGATAAACTTGCAAGCTCTATAGCAAGCATTTTTAATGATTTAAACAAAAGAGAAAATGCTTATTGTATAGATCCAGCCAATACAAACCATCTTAAAGCAACATATGAAGGCAACAATTTATTTGCTTGTTATGATGAGGATGGAAATGAAACTACTGAAGGCATAACAGCTGCAAACATAAAAGTTTCTGATAATATTTTAAAAACCGATGGCATTTGGAATATAAGCTGTGCATATTTTGAAAACGGAGATAATTACGATGAAAATGCTGTTGGTAATGCGCAAAACGTTATCGCTATGATAGGCACAAGAAATGAAAAACAACCTGAATTAAATGGTATGTCCGTTGAAGATTTTTATACCTCAATGCTTGGTAAAATAGCATCAGCAGGTGATAGTGCGAAATCTTTATATGAAACACAGTGTGATGTAGTTGATTCTCTTGAAAATCAACTTGATTCTGCATACGGAGTCGACTTAAATGAAGAATTAGTCGACCTTGTTAAATACCAAACAGCATATGCGGCTGCTGCACAAGTATTTAATACAGTAAACTCTTGTCTTGATACTCTAATGACGCTAGGAAGGTGATATTATGTATTCTAATCGTATTTCAACAACAGCACGTTACAATTTGTTAACAGAAGATTTAAAAAGAAATGAAGCCAATTACAATAGGCTTACTGCTCAACTTGCATCCGGTAAAAAAATCACAAATATTACCGATGACCCCATCGCTGCAGTAAATATTGTAAACACAAATCGTCAACTCGGTCAGATTACCACATTTAATCAGAATACCCAACTTGCAATGGAAGAGTTGGATAGTCTTGATGATTTAATGGAACTTGCCGGAGGCTATTTAACACAGGCATGGGACAAAGCCGTTCAAGCGAATAACGGTACATATGGTGTTACATCACTAAAAGCCTTAAAAGTTGAAATTGATGAAATTACAAAGACGATGGTAGATCTTGCGAATACCGAATTTAATGACAATTTCATCTTTGGCGGTGCTAATACAAAGTTAACCCCATATGAAATGGATGAGAATGGGAATATTATATATAACGGAACACCTCAAAACAATCCTGATTATATAAGAAAGACAGAGATTGCAGACGGAGTGTTTGAAGTTATTAATACCACCGGAGACAGAGTTTTCGGATATTATGATTCGTATTTTGAAAGTGCCGATAACAAGAAATATTATCCGCAAACAGATGAAAACGGTAATACAATATATGTAGATAAAAAAGGTAATCAATATACCGGAGATGAAAGTGCGTTGACTGCAAAAACTGATTATTCCGGTGTTATGGGTGCTTTAAAAATATTAAGTGACTCTATTCAAGAAGTTATTGATGCGAAAGAATCCGGTGATAGCGATGCTGAAACAGCAAGCTATACAAAAATGTTTTCTACTCTTGATATGTTCAGCAAGGCGCATAATGATATTTTAACGGAGCAAACAAAGTTTGGCGGAGTTCAAAACCGACTCCAGATGACAGAATCTACACTAGATACAAATACTGAAAACTTAACTTCTTATTTATCATCATTGCAAGATGTAGATTTGGCATCTGCCGCTTCAAAATGGATGCAAGCACAATATTCATACCAAGCAAGTTTACAAGTAGCAGCACAATCAATGAACATGAGCTTATTAAATTACATGTAAGTGCCGCTAATACGTTATTATAAAAGTATTGGTTGATTTTGTACTTTATAAAAAATCTCAGCATTTTTTACAAAATCTTCCGGTTTTGAAGTGACAAAAAACTGTTCTTTTGCTGATGAATTAGATGTATTTAGTAAATTATTGCGTTCTAAATCCTGCTTAATGACATCGGCAAAAATAATAGATGGATCTATGAATAAATCTTTTGACACATATTTTTCAAACTCGTTCATTAAAAACGGGTAGTGAGTGCAGCCCAAAATTATCTTTTCAGGCTTGAATGAAAGCATTTCTTCCAATTCTGTTTTAATATTTTTTATATCCCGTTCCAAGTTTTTAGAATTTTTTTCTACTATACCAACCCAATTTTTACTTGCCATTTCCTTTACAATTATATTTGGATTACATTTTTTTAACTCTTCCGTATATTTTCCGGATTTTACGGTTGCTTCCGTTGCAAATACACCGATACGACTTATTCCAGAATTCGCTACACTTTTTGCACAAGTTTGAATTATTGGATATATAGGAAAAGAAAACAAGTTTTTTATTGTATCATATGCTTGCGCAGACGAAGTATTACAAGCTATTACAACAGCTTTTACACCTTTATTTTTCATAAAATTTAAAATATTTTTAGCATACTCTATAAGCTCTTCTTTTGTTTTATTGCCATATGGTAAATGAACCGTATCTCCAAAATAGATTATATTTTCCTTAGGTAAAATCTTTTTAAAACGCGCAAGAACGGAAAGTCCTCCGACTCCTGAATCAAAAAAACCTATTGGTAAAGTATTTTGAGATTTTTCCATTTAATAATGCTCTTCTATCATTCTAATTATCACACATGAGATAAATTTTGCAAGATAAGAGTTCACAGGAAAATTAAAATTTTAAAGTTTCATATCTACCAGTATCCTAACCGTATTTTTTATAAGCCTCACAGCCCATCTTAGAATTAAGATACCGCCTAAAATCCCTATTAAAGAATCAAAACAGGCAAGATTAAAATATTTACCGGCAAGCAAAGCCCCAATTGCAAGTACGGAAGTCAGAGCATCCGCTAATATATGATAATATGCGGCTTTATAATTATAATCCTCACACTCTTGTTCACTATCGTGATTATGCCTATGTGAATTTTCCATAACTATTATACATAAAGAATTAACAATAAGACCTATTACAGCAACTAATATTGCCTCATTAAATTCTATTTGCAGAGGGTGCAATAATCTGTTAAATGCCTCAAATATAATCCAAAATCCTGTTAAACCTAAAAAAATAGAACTTGTATATGCTGCTAAAATTCCAATTTTATCAGTACCATATGGAAACAATTCTGAATCTTTAAACCTGCGCATTAAAACGTATGCAATAAAAGTTAAACCCAATGCAAGCGCGTGAGTCCCCATATGAAAACCATCCGCCAATAATGCCATTGAATTTGTTACATATCCAAAAACTATCTCGGCTATCATTGTAATTAGAGTTAAAATAATTACGATGAATGTTTTCTTTTCATTCTCTTCTGTTATATTGTCAATATGTCTGTGTGTCATATTATGAATGTGTTAATTTTGTTCTTATTTTTTTGCACGTATCCTGTACAACTTGGGCAAATCCTTTCATATTTTCAGGAAGTTCCGCCTTTGCAGTTTTAGCTGCTTTTTCTGTTGTATAAACAGTGTTTACAATTTTTCTTTTTGTTGGTTTTAATGATGATATTTTATTTGGTAATATTGTCGGAATATACATATATTAAAATTCTCCCCCTCTATATAAACCCATCTCCGTTACTTTTTTACAAATTCTTACAGTATTTAATGCTGCACCAATTCTCAAATTATCTGCGACACACCATAAAGAAATGCCGTTATCAAATGCTAAATTTTTTCTGATTCTGCCTACAAACACCGGATCTACTCCATCTGCATCTCTTGTTGTAGGATATTCGAAATTATCAGGATTATCAATTACCGTAACTCCGTATGCATTTTGCAGTATATTTCTTACTTCATTAGGTGTTACATTTTCCTCAAACTCAATATCGACAGCCTCCGAGTGACCTCTGAATACAGGAACACGAGCAGCAGTACAAGAAATTTTTGTACTTTCATCGAGATGCAAAATTTTTCTTGTTTCATTGACAACTTTCATTTCTTCTTTAGTATAACCGTTTTCACAAAAAACATCAATCTGTGGAATTATATTAAACGAAATTGGTTTTTTAAAACACTTATTTTCAAAATCTTTTCCTTCAAGTCTTGCAATCGTATCATCTCTAAGTTCGTTCATAGCAGCCAGTCCTGCACCTGATACTGACTGATAAGTAGAAACTATTAATCTTTTTATTCCAAATTTTTTCAACGGTTCTAAAACAAGCATTAATTGCGAAGTTGAGCAATTTGGATTCGCCACAATTCCCTTATGCCATCTTAAATCTTCGTCATTTACCCCTGCAATAACAAGCGGAACATCTTTTTCCATTCTATAAGCAGAAGAGTTATCAATAATCATTCCACCGCGTTTTACAATCTCAGGCGCAAACATTTTACTTGTCGAACCGCCTGCTGATGCCATTACAATATCTATATCATCAAAAATTTCAGGAACAGCTTCTTCAACAGTGTATTCTTTTCCTTTGAAACTAAGTTTTGAGCCGGCACTTTTTGCACTTGATAAAAATCTGATGCTTTCATACTCAACATTTAGTTCTTCGGAAATCTTTAGGATTTCTCTTCCTACAACCCCTGTTGCTCCTAATACTGCGATTCTTGGTTTTGTCATTTTTTTAAGTAAATAAGTGAATAGGTGAATAAGTGAATAAGTGATTTTAATTTTTCTTATTAGCTTATTAACTTAACTCTTATTAACTTATCTCCTTTCTTTTTATACTCTATAGTATGTTATCTAACCCATAGACAAAGTTTTTATGTTCGATTACATATCTGATTGCTAGCATGACTCCTGGCATATAGCACTCTCTATCAGTAGAATCATGCCTAATTTTAAGTGTTTGACCGTTTGATCCAAATATAACTTCCTGCGATGCCATAAATCCCGGCATGCGAAGAGAATGTATATGAATGTTGTTATAAGAATTTGCACCTCTTGCACCTTCAATCGTTTCTGTTTCAGCGCAATTTCCTGTTGCAAAATTACTATTTACCTCCGCCATCATAGCTGCTGTTTTTACTGCAGTTCCTGATGGAGCATCTTTCTTTTGATTATGATGAAGTTCAATTATTTCTGCATTATCAAAATACTTTGCTGCAATTTGTGCAAACTTCATCATTAAAACGGCTCCGGTTGAAAAATTAGGAGCCACAAAACAACCGGTCTTTGTTCTGTTAGAAAGTTCTTTAAGCTCTTCAAGCTGATTATCACTAAGTCCTGTTGTTCCGATTACAATATTTATACCGTTATTCAAGCAATAAAGAGCATTCTCATATATTGATTTAGGCTGGGTAAAATCTACTAATATATCAATATTCACTGAGTCTTTTGCGTCTTTGATTGTTGCAAACTCACCATCATTAATATCGATTCTAGCGACAAGTACCATATCTTCAGCATTCTTAACTGCCTTAATAACTTCCTGTCCCATTTTTCCGTTTGCGCCGCATACTGCGATATTAATCATGCAAAACTCCCTTTTACAAGTTTATTATAACACAAAATTGATGTATTTAATACACTATTAAGAATTGTAAAATCTACCGGCTTTAAACGTAGTTTTTTGCTCAAAATTTAAATATGGGTATTTACTGATTTACGCAGCATTTTCGTAAAGTTTTGTAACAATATGAATCAATTTATGTTAGTAAAATAAAAAAATATGGAATATACAAAGTATAATCTCTTTTCTTTATTTTCTCCTCCACTCCTTTATCTAACGAATTAATGCCGCAACGATATGCGGCTTTTTTTATTGGAATATATTGAAATTATTTTATTTTAGGCTGCTTTTTTATCTTAAAAAATAATTTTTCAAAAAGTTCTGGTAATTTTTTTGCTGAACTTTTTTCTTCTTCTTGTGGTACAAAAACTATACCACTTTCTTCAGCAAGTTCTTTTGTAATATCTTTAATTTTAGGAAAAACGTCAACATATTCAAAATTTGGCTTTTCAACATTTGACTTAAATGTCATTTGCTGATAATTATTTGTACCTATACCGGTAATTCGGTTCAACATACACAAACCTTCTTTCTTTGTTTAGTAAACTATTTATACTTCGTATAAAACATGTAAAACTAAGAAATTGACAATATTTACATAATATTTTACAAAATTTAACAATTGTACAATTGCGAGCAGGGTTCGATCTTGGCTACAGTATTTCTAAAGCGGCAATTTTCATAAGTTTTGTATCCGGAGTTTTTCCGGTCCAAATCTCGATTGCTCTTTGCGCTTGGTAAATCAGCATATCAAGTCCGCCAATTGTTTTAAAACCGCGTTTTTCAGCTTCTTTAATTAATACAGTTTTTGTCGGATTATATACTATATCATAAATTATAGCATCTTTATTTAAACTGTCAAAGTCCTTATATTCAAGGGGCATTTGGTCTGCCATATAGCCTTTCATTCCTATTGGTGTAGCATTAATTAAAATAGAAGTACCTGCAAGACTTCGCATATTTTGGATTTGATATACGTTAAATTCTATATTTGGAAACTTTGAACGTGCATAATTAACAGCTTCATGGGAGTTAATAATATTTCTTGTATAGAAATCTATGTTTTTTACTCCTTTTTCTACAAGTCCAACTACAGCAGCTCTTGCCGCTCCACCTGTGCCTAATATACCTGCTGTTTTTCCGGTTAAATCAACTTCATCCGGAATTGCTTTTTTAAATCCGAAAATATCAGTGTTATAGCCAAAGAATTCTTTATTTTCTCCAACTTTTACCGTATTTACACACCCTGCTATATTTGCATAATCATCAATATCAGTCAAAAATAAAGACATAGGGACTTTAAGAGGAATTGTTACATTAAACCCTTGATAATCGTGAGTTTTTATATACTTGATTCGGTCAATTAAATCTTCGGGCGGCGTTTCCATAACATCATATTGAACTTCTTCGCCTATGCTTTCTAACCCTGCTTTTTGTATTGTTGCTGATATAGAATGACCTAAAGGATATCCTATTATTCCAAGTTTATACATTATAACTCCCACAAATAAGTAACTTCTCTTACTCATTTTACATAAAATTTTCAATATCATCCACATTTGTAAAATTATGTAACAAAAATACAAAGGTATGAAATCCAGTGTTTTAAAAAAACTTTATATTATATAGATTTACATTTAAGTAAAATTTTTTGGTGATATTATTAAAAATTTAAGAAAGGAGTATAATATGCCATACATACCTGAGAGTTTGATACAAAAAAAACCTATGTTCAATCATTATGAACCACCTAAATCAAACAGAGTAAAAAACGAATCGCTGAACGTAGTCCTAAATCAATTATTACCTCCAAGGGTTTTAAAAAAAATACTTGAATTTGCAAAAAAGGAAAATATTAATTTAAACAACCCTCTCGAAGTACAAAAGCTTTGCGACAAGTTTGCGCCAAATGAACATATAGATTTAACCGAACTTGAGGGAACGCAGATTCCGTACGAAGTTCCAAAACTTGAAACTCCGGAAGCACTAGAAGTTGCTGAAAAACAAAAAAATGGTGAAACTCGACCCGAAAATGGTGTATAATAAAAAGTATACCTTTTTTACGATGCTGGATAGACTTTTTTTGACATGATATAATTTGCTTATAGAGCGAGGAATTAATTATGTTGAAATCAGTTATTTTAGCGGCAGGAAAAGGTACAAGAATGAAGTCTGAGACTCCAAAAGTGCTGCATACAATTTTTGATAAAACACTTTTGGGCTATGTTGTTGATGCTGTGAATCAAACAGGGCTTGCGGATGAAAATTTTGTTATAGTCGGGCATCAAGCTGAAAGAGTTGAAGAATTCATTAAAGAAAATTATGAAAACGCACGAACTGTTCTTCAATCACCTCAGCTCGGAACCGGGCATGCTGTGAGTATGGTACTTCCGTATCTTAACAATTTTGACGGTGAAGTTATAATACTATGCGGAGATACTCCGCTTATAACTTCTGATACATTAAAAGAATTTGTGGAATATCACAAAACGACTAAATCCGATTTAACTGTAATAAGTGCTATTTTTGACAATCCTGCAAACTATGGGAGAATTCTTAGGGATACAGCAGGCAAAGTTAATGGAATTGTCGAAGAAAAAGATGCAACTCAAGAAGAAAAAAAGATAAAGGAGATAAATGCAGGTATTTATTGCCTGAATTGGGCAAAAGTCAAATCTGCTTTTTCTGAGCTTAAAACAAACAATGCTCAAGGCGAATACTATTTAACGGACATTTTAAAATGGGGAAATGAACACGGCTTGAATGTTAACGCATACATACTTAAAGATAACACAGAGATTTACGGTATAAATTCAAAGGCTAACCTTGCCCAAGCTGCAAAATTCCTTAATCAAAGAGTTATCAATAAACACCTTGCAAATGGAGTTACAATTATTGATCCATCTACAACTTGGATTAGTCCGGAAACTGAAATTGAACCTGATACAGTAATTTATCCGTCAACTTATATAGAAGGGGAAAATAAAATCGGCAAATATTGTAAGATAGGACCTTTCGCACACTTAAGAGGCGGTGTTGTATTAGATGACTATGTAAAAATCGGTAATTTTGTGGAAGTTAAAAAGGCACACATAAAATCACACACAAATGCTTGTCACTTAACTTATATTGGTGATGCCGAAGTCGGCTCCAATGTTAATGTCGGCGCAGGCACTATAACAGCAAATTACAACCCTCTAACAAAAGAAAAAAGTCAAACAATTATAGAAGATAATGTAAAAATCGGTTCCAATTCAGTTTTAGTTGCACCGGTGAAAGTTGAAGAAGGAACAAATATCGGAGCATTATCAGTAATAACAAAAGATATACCATCCTGGGCTTTAGCAATAACTCGTGCACCGCTTAGAATAATTGAAAATTGGGTAAAAAAACAAATTAAGTAAATATTATAAAATAATTTTTTATTAGTTTATATGATTTAGACGTGCTAAGTACAAATCATATAAGCTGTCAAAAGCCTGCTTATGCGTAAGATATGTACTTTGTTGCTTAAAAAATCTTAACTATTTGAAATGTTTCAGTAGTTAATATATGATATTAATTGGAAAATATTCCTTGGAGAGATATGGAAAATAATTATTTTGCACTTTTAGCTAATGATGTGAAGAAGTTATGGAATGGGCTTGACGGAGCGCAGAAGTTTGGCATGCTCGTTTTAATTATACTCACAATAGTTGCTGCAACATTCTTTTTATCAAAAGCTATGGAGCCTGATTGGGTCGTTTTATATTCAGACTTAAATGAAGTTGATGCTGTAAGTATTGTAGAAGGAATGAAAAAAAACGGTTATAAATATAAAATATCACAAGACCATAAATCAATTCTTGTTCCGTCCAGTACTCGTGATGATATAAGGATTTTTGTTGCGGAGAATGATTTAATTAAGAATCAAGATACTGGTTTTGAGTTGTTAGATAATATGCAATTAGGTTCGACTGATTTTAAAAATAAACTTACGAAGCAAAGGATTTTTCAAGGAGAACTTGTTCGTTCTATAGAAAAAATTCAAGGAATAAAATATGCTCGAGTACAACTTGCAGAGCCTGAACGTTCAATTTTTGAAGACAATGATGAAAAACCTACGGCATCTGTTATGTTAGTTCTTGAACCGGGTTATAAAATTAAGAGTGCGCAGGTAAAAGCTGTTAAAAATCTTGTTGCTTATTCAATTCCGCGTTTAACGGCAGAACAAGTATTTATTACCGATCAAGACGGTAATATTTTGTCTGATGAAACATCTAAAAACTCAACAGACATGGAAAGTTTTAAAAGTAATTTGGAAAAGGATACAGCCAGAAAAGTTTCCTCTGTGTTGGAAAAAATAGTTGGAAAAGGTAATGTTTCTGTACAAGTTAATGCAGATATTGATTTTAATTCTGCAAAAGCAACTATAGAAAGTTATATACCGCTTACAGATGAGAAGGGAACCGGTGTCATTACAAGTTCTCAAACGGAAACAGAGACATATGAAAATCCAAACAATATTCAAAATCCACAGAATTTAACCCCACCGATAACCGTAAACAGAAATCTTAATTATTCTAAACAAAAAACTGCGGTTAATTATAGTGTATCAAAAGAGGTTAAGCAGGTTGTTTATGCACCTGGAACCGTTAAAAGATTGTCAATCGCAGTGGCTATAAATAAAGTGTTAACTGAAGCAGAAAAAGAGGAAGTTAAGAATTTGATTCAATCTGCCTCTGGTGTAGACCTTTCAAGGGGAGATACGGTATCTGTATCAGGATTACAATTTGAGGGCGCTACAATTGATAATCAAAAACAAGTGGACTTTACAAAACAATATCAACAAGAACAACTATTATACTTTGTCGGAACATCAGTTGTACCGTTGTTAGTAGTATTAGTGTTAGGTTCCTTTGCACTACTTGTTCTAAAAAGTTTTGTATCAAAGATTCCAAATGCTAAAAAGGTTGAGCGCAGGATAGAAGAGGTTGCTGATAATAACCAAGAAGAAATAGAAATAGAAGAAGAATCACAACCTATTCAGTTAAATCCAAAAGAAGTACGTTCACAAAAGGATCAAAGTATAAATGAATTAAATGAGGCAGTAATGGCTGCTCCGGAAGAAGCTGCTAAATTGCTTGTTTCTTATATTAAAGATTAGAAAGGAGGAAAGTGGACTAAGTTAATAAGAACAAAGTTAATAGGTTAATAAGAAAGTTATAAGAATACTTATTCACTTATTTACTTATTTACTTATTCACTTCTCAAAATGGGTATTGAAGAGATAAAAAAGGCGAAAGAGGAGGCAAAAAAGGTTATAACACGTCCGAGCCAAAAGGTTGCGGCACTTCTTATTGCGCTTGGACCTACTACTGCATCAGAAATACTTAAAAATATAAGAGATGAAGACTTACTTGAACAATTAACATTGGATATTGCGAATCTGGGAAAGGTTTCTGATGAAGATTTAAACGAGGTTTTAAGTGAGTTTAAAGCAGTTTTTCAAGCTAAGACTTATATTGCTACAGGTGGATTCAACTACGCAAGACAACTTCTTGCTCAAGCATACGGTGATGCAGAAGCATCCAAAATGCTTGAAAGGGTTAACTCAATGGTTAACACTAATCCGTTTTATTTTCTAAATGAAGCCGATCCGTCTCAACTTGCTAACACATTTGCAACAGAAAATCCACAGTTACTTGCATTAATTTTGGCATATATAAGACCGGAACTTGCTGCGCAGGTTTTATCTTTTTTACCACCGGATATTCAAGCTGTTGTATCAATGAAAATTGCAAATATGACTCCAACAAATCCTGAGATTTTATCAACTATTGAAGATATTGTTGAAAGAAAATTTTCAGCATTACTTGTTCAAGATTTTTCAAATGCCGGTGGTGTTGAATCTCTGGCAAATATTTTAAACTGTTGCGATAGAAGTACTGAAAAGAACATTATGGAATGGCTTGACATAGAAGATCAGGAAATGGCTCAAGAAGTTCGTGACTTGATGTTCGTATTTGAAGATATTATCATTCTTGATGATCGTGCAGTTCAAAGATTACTTAGAGAAGTTGATACAAAGGTTCTTGCGACCGCTCTTAAGGGAACAAAAGACGAAATCAAAGATAAAATCTTTAGAAATATGTCTGAGCGTGCAAGACAAATGCTTAAGGATGATATGGAATATCTTGGTCCGGTTCGTGCAAAAGAAGTTCAAGATTCTCAAACGGAAATTGTTTCGGCAATTAGAAACCTTGAAGCATCCGGAGAAATTACTATTACTCGTGCTAGTGTCGAGGATGAATTAATTGAGTAGTGAATATAATAACAGATTACAAGCTAAAACCGTCAAATTTGGTGAAAGTTATATACTGCCTATAGAGCAGTCTAAAGTTACTTTGTCGCAAGCAAAAATGAAGAAAATATTGGAAGAGACAGACGTTAAAGCTCAGCGGATAGTCGATGAGGCTGACAATAAGTCTCAAATAATTGTTCAAACAGCAAATAATGAAGCGACAAGAATCATTGAGGATGCAAAAACAAAAGCACAGCAAGAGTATGATGCAATAAAAGAACAAGCATATCAAGAGGGATTTAAAAAAGGTGAGGAAGACGGACTTGCAAAATTTAATCAAGATGCCGGAAATGGCATAAAAGCTCTTGAAACACTGGCTAACTCCTCATTTGATATAAAAAAAAATATTATAGATTCAGCATCACGTGATATAGTTGAACTTGTATCAGTAATAGCGGATAAGGTTTGCCATGCACAATTTAATCAGCAGATACTTTTTCAAATAACAACAGATGCAATAAAACTTTTAAATGATAAAGAACAAATTACAATAATAGTAAGTCCTCAACTGGTAAATTATATTCAGCAAATGGTTCCGGACATTAGAAATTCCATACAGAATTTAGAATCATTAAAAATAGTAGAAGATAATTCACTTTCTCCGGACGGTGTTATTGTTGAAACTCCGAGCGTAAGATTGGATTCAAGAATCTCATCTCAAATTGGTGAATTAGCACAAAAAATGTTGACAGGTGACAGTGATGGAATGGGACAAAGCTAAATACCTTAATATAATAAAAAACACCGGAACAATTAAAGAGATTGGAAAAATTACTGAAATCATCGGGCTAACAATAGAATCTGACGGTCCAAAGTCATCAATTGGAGATTTGTGCTATATTTATAACGATTACGGCGATAAACCGACTATGGCAGAAGTAGTAGGATTTAAAAAAGATAAAATATTACTAATGCCGCTTGCTTCTCCGGATGGAATTCGCCCCGGTGCATTGGTCGTTAATTCCGGCGGTGCAATGAAAGTAGGTGTTGGGAAACAGCTTATAGGAAGAGTTTTGGATGGTTTAGGCAATCCTATTGACAATCTTGGGGAATTACAATTTTCTGAGTATCGTTCTACAAGAGCAGATACAATCAATCCATTAAAACGTAAACGAATATCTGAATATCTTTCATTGGGAATACGTGCTATAGATGGATTTATGACCGTAGGAAAAGGTCAGAGAATGGGTATTTTTGCAGGTTCAGGAGTTGGCAAAAGTACAACTATAGGTATGATGGCAAAAAATACTTCTGCGAAATTGAATGTTATTGCCCTAATTGGTGAACGAGGAAGAGAAGTTAAAGAATTTATTGAGGAAATATTGGGTTCTGAGGGAATGAGTCGTTCGATTGTAATTGCAGCAACTTCAGAGCAGCCATCTCTGGTTAAAATTAAAGCGGCTTTTGTTGCAACAACTATAGCTGAATACTTTAGAGATTTAGGAATGGATGTACTTTTTATGCTGGATTCTGTTACTCGTATTGCAATGGCTCAAAGAGAAGTCGGACTGGCTATAGGAGAACCGCCTGCAACCAGAGGATATACACCGTCTGTTTTTGCACTGATGCCCAAGCTTATGGAAAGGGCAGGAACTAATGAATTCGGTACAATTACCGGACTTTATACGGTTTTGGTAGAGGGTGATGATTTTAATGAACCAATCTCTGATACCGCAAGAAGCATTTTAGACGGTCATATTGTATTATCGCGAGATTTGGCTCATAAAAACCATTACCCCGCAGTTGATGTACTTCAATCTTTAAGCCGTGTAATGGGTGATATTACTACTAAAGAACATAGAGCAGCAGCGGGTATTTTAAGAAATTTGCTTGCTGTTCACAGGAAAAATGAAGATTTAATTAATATTGGAGCATATGTAAAGGGTTCAGACCCTACTTGCGATAAGGCTATTTCAATGATGAATGATATAAACGGATTTTTGCTTCAATCTACAAATGAAAAAATAGATTATGAAACAACAATAAAAACTTTACTGCAACTCGGTCAGTTGGCAGGAGCGGATGTATAATAATTAATTATATAATTATATAAGACTAAGTGCATCGGCCTCGTTAAACCCTTGCAAGGATGGTTTTAATTGAATTGCGATAGCATAATCTTTTCTAAATCCATCCATATCACCAAGTTCTTTTTTAAGAGCAGCTCTGTAGAAGTGTGCCTCTGCGTGTTTTGAATTGTTAGCTATTGCTTTATTTAAATCAGACATTGCACCCTCTAAATCATGTAATATACATTTTTGCAAGCCTCTTATATAATAGCTTTCTGCCAATTTGGTATTTGTTGTTGCATTTTTAGTTACCGGAGCTGTTCGTATGTCAGGAACTTCCGGCATTTTAACTTTTCCCACTCCGGCACTTAGTGTTGTTGTATTATTGCCGGATAAGGGTTTAGTGTATGCGATATTTATGTTATTTGATTGATTTTTCTGAACTGTGGTTTTTACATTATTAGCCGGTTTCGCGTTTCTAGGAGTTTTTATTTCCTGCAAAGGTTTTTCTTGAGTCATATTCGCTGACATTGCAATTTTATTATCATATACATCATTTTCTGTAGCTTCATGTTTTTGGCGAGCTTTATATCCATTTTGAACAAAACTTTTTACAGCGGGTATTGCAGCTATATAGTGTTCATTGGATAAAAGTGGTTTAACATTTTTAATAAATATTTGTGTTTCAGCAAGTTCTATTGCTTGATTTAAGTCAATTGCTGCACCTTCATTATCAAAATACAATTTTTTCAACCTGCCTCTATTTGCGTAAGCAATACTGTCCTTGGGGTCAATAGCAATTGCTTGTGAATAGTCACTTAAAGCACCAACATTAAAATTAAGACGTTTTTTTACTACACCCCTGTTATTATATGCTTCAGAGTCTTTTGGATTTAGTTCTATAGCCTTGTCATAGTCTTCTAATGCGCCTTTAAGATCATCCATCATATATCTAAGATTGCCCCTGTTATAATAAACATCAGAGTAATTTGGATTTTTGCTTAATGCAATTTCATAATCTTCAAATGCACCTTGAACATCATTCATCGATACTTTTAATGCACCCCTGTTATTGTAAGCAAATGCAAAATTTGGGTTAATTCTTAATGCCGAATTGTAATCATTCATCGCTCCATCATAGTCTCTTAAGACATGTTTAACAAATCCTCTATTCAAATACCATTGCGGATTATTAGGATCATTTTTAATAGCTTCATTTAAGTTTTCTATAGCACCACCTAAATCTTGCGCCATAAACCGGTTAGAAGCTTTCTGAGCATAATTAAGCGCCGTTACTGCTAAATTTTCAATACTGCTGCAATAACCGCAAAACAAAATGTTAAATAATATTAAAATTGCTGCAAATGCTTTACAAAAATGCTTCAAGATATGTACTCCACCAATTCAAGTCAGATTTCAAAATTATATTAGCACACAAGAATTAATCATACAAGTACTTGTCTTTCTGAAGAGGAGTAAATAAATTTGGCTGGAAGTAAACTTTTTAAAACAATTTTCCATTTTCCATTTTCAATTGAATAAACCTATTGCAAGACTTGCATGCAAAAAGAATCAAAAAGCTGGATTCTTCGTCGGGCAATCCGTTGCCCTCCTCAGAAAGACAAAGACTTGTATGCTTTGCGCCTAACCAAATTTTATTTACCCCTCAGAAAGACAACTTCGTGTGTACTTTACGCCAGACTGCTTTAAAACCACTTATTAACTTAAATCATATTCACTTATTCACTTCAAAAACCATTTTCAATTTCCTTAATGCCTTAGTGCTTTTTGAAAAACCTCAGGTAGAAAAATCCATCTTTACATTTTGTTACAATTGTGAGAAGATAATAAAATACAGGATTTTTACTACTATAAGAAATTTTTTGGGGGAAGTTTTGTAAAGTTTTGTAACGATTTTTATCCTTTGTGAAATTTCATATTTTTGAAATACTTTATATATACACGAGGCAATTAAGTTGAAATTAAATTTAAACAAAAATTAAGTTGATACCCAAACCCCCAAAAAGTAAAAAAGTAAAAAGTATAGTTAAGTAAAAATAGGAGACGTAGTATGAAAAATTTAAAAACAAGATTGACAGCATTAGCACTAAGTGCAGTCGTAGCAACTCAAATTTGTAGTGCAGACATTGACACCGGTCTTGGTAAAGGAATCGGTGGTGCAGTTATTGACAAATGGGGTGTTGCTCATCCTGAATATGGTAAAGTTACATTTGAAAAAGGTGAAAATTCTGCAACATTAACATTTAATGATTCTACAGCAGTATATTGGCATTCTTTAAATTTGAATGGAAATGAAACACTTAATTTCAATTCTACAGCTGATGTTAATAGCCCGCTTACAATTATCAATAAAGTCGGTTATGATACTCAAGCTCCATCAATGTCAAGAATTTATGGTACTATAAATTCAGATGGTGGAATCGGTAAATTAGTAATATCTAACCCAAACGGTATTTTATTTGATGGTGCAAAATTCACAGCAGCTGGTGATGTAGATATTACAACACATTTCATAACAATAAAAGATGATTTATCAGTTAATCCGGTAGCTCATTATAATGGTTCAGAACATACATTTAATGGTAATGGCGCTGACAGACCATATCATTTAGAAGTTTTAAATTCTGAATTTGTTACAGGTGGTGAATTAAACTTCTATGCTCCGACTCTTCAAGTTATAAATTCACAATTCAAAGGTCTTAAACCAGGTGAAAATACAACAGTTAGATTCTTCACAGAAAACGGTAAAGATTACGTAGCAGCAAATCCTGTATGTCCTGGCTGTACAGATTACAAAGAAATTCAATCAATGAGATTAGATTCAATAATGGTTGATGGTGATGTATACATCGTAAACAGAGACCAAGGTATCGTAAAAACAGTTAACGGCGGTAAAATCACTGGTAACTTAAATGCAGAATCTAATGGCAGCCTTTCATTAAACTATTCTCCAGAAGTAATAAATAACGAAGGTGTTGCAGTTCCTAAGAGCGGTAAAACTCTTGAAGTTGGCGGAGATGTTGATGCAACTGCTCACGGTGTATATATGTTCGCAAGAGACGTTAAAGTAGATGGCAACTTGAATATGACTAACGACGGTGGATTTATTGAAGTATACAACGGTAATGTTGGCAAAGATATGAACTTAACAACTTTAGACGGAAAAATCAATTGCGGTTACAAACACTTCATCCACGTAAACGGTGAAACTAATGTTGGCGGTAATGCAAACTTAAATTCAGAACATAATATCCACATTGGTAACTACGAGCTTAAAGATACAAAAAAATTGACTGGCGATTTATTACCTGGCAGTTTCAATGTAAAAGGTGATTTGAATGCAGTTGCTAACAATGGTAACATAATGACAACAATCAATACTACAGCAGACAATATTCGTATGGAATCTAAAAACTTCGGTATACTTTCTGATGACAAAGCTCTATTAAGTGCAAACTCATATGAATTCGTAGCTAAAGATTACATCGGAGGTTTAAAAAATAATGATAATGCTCACACAATCATAGATACAATGGAAAACTACAAACACGTTAAAGCAAACGAACAAAACAATCTTACTTATATGAACATTAAAGGCGGTGTACTCGATTTAACAAGAAGAGAAAACGGAACAGTTAAAGAAGTTGGTACAAATCAAGGTTACGGACACATTAACACTCTTAAAACAGATGACAGTGCATCTATCCGCTCAATTGGTGACACTTTACTTGATAACGCAGATGTAAAAGGTGATATCAACTTCACAGCAAGCGCAAGTGGTGACGCACAAGGTACACTTCACATCACTGGTAACAACGTAAAAGCAACAAACATCAACGTTGGTTCTGAAACAAACTACTTGAAACTTGACTTCGACGGCAGAAACTTCAATACAAACTATACAAACATCGAAAGCGGCAAAGTTGTAACAATCAAAGGCAATGAAAAAATCACATACGAATTAGCTGACGGCAAATACAACTTAGACTCACTTAAACCAAGCGAAGATACAACTTACTTAGTAAGCCCAGAAGGCAAACCAGCTGAAGTTAAACCTGAACCGGAAGTTAAACCTGACGAACCAATCATAACCCCTGATGATCCAGAACCTGCAAAACCAAGCAACGATGACAACGTAAAAGTAATAAGAAACGTTCCTGACAGAATCACTGAAGCACAACCTGATACCCCGGTAGCATTCGCAGCAGATGATGATGAAGACGAAGCAGCAGGAGTTAGAAAGAACGTTGACGGATCAGTAACAGTAGTAAGAATGTACCCGGTATACTAAGGAGCAGCGAGAGAAAATAAAAGAAAATAGAAAAAGAAGAAAATAAGAAAAGAAGAAAACAAGAGGATGACCCAAAAGTCATCCTCTTGTTTATCTTACATCTTACAGAGCTTGCGGAAAAATTAAAATTTTGTCTTGGATTTCCTCCTGCTCTAGCCTGTCACTCACTGTGCTAAAGCACTTGTTCGTTTCG
>CAJOOM010000031.1 GCA_905236775.1 Candidatus Gastranaerophilales bacterium | reverse complement strand
GACCAAGATAAAATGGGTATCGCTTTACAAAAACTTGCTGAAGAAGATCCGTCTTTCCGTGTAAAATCTGATACAGAAACAGGACAGACAATCATTTCAGGTATGGGCGAACTTCACCTTGATATTATCGTTGACCGTATGCTTAGAGAATTCAAAGTAGAAGCTAATATCGGTAAACCTCAAGTTGCATACAGAGAAACAATCAGAGGAACTGCTGATCAAGATTCTAAATTCATCCGTCAATCAGGTGGTAAAGGTCAATACGGACACTGTAAAGCAAGAATCATGCCGGCTGAAGAAAATGCAGGTTTTGTATTTGAAAACAAAATTGTCGGTGGTGCTATTCCTAAAGAATACATCGAACCGGTTAGAAAAGGTATGGAAGAAGCTCTTGAAGGCGGTATCCTTGCAGGTTATCCGATGATAGACGTTAAGGTTGAACTTTATGATGGTTCTTATCACGAAGTCGACTCATCAGAAATGGCATTTAAAATTGCAGGTTCTATGTGTATAAAAGATGGTTGTAAAAAAGCTCAACCTTGTATTTTAGAGCCTATGATGAAGGTTGAAATCGAAATTCCTGATGAATTTACAGGTACAATTATCGGTGATATCTCAAGAAGAAGAGGTAGAATTGAAGGTCAAGAACCACAAGGAAATACAGGTAACGTAATCGTTAGAGCAGTTGTTCCTTTGGCTAACATGTTCGGTTATGCAACTGACTTACGTTCAAACACTCAAGGTCGTGGTACATTCTCTATGGAATTCCAAAAATACGAACAAGTTCCGGCTAACGTAGAAAAAGAAATCATCGAGAAGGCGGGAGCGAGCAGAGGGTAAAAGCGTAAGCGTACCCGTTTAATGCGAGCGACCAAGACAGCTGGCGCTAGCAAGTAGGGGTAAATATTATTGGTGCAAACAATTGCACTCTATAATAAAAAAATGCGTTCAACACAGAAAGTTGAACGCATTTTTTACGTAATTTTATTTTACATAAATTCCCAATCTGCTTTCATACTCATAACAATTTTATACAGTCTGCGTGTTAATTTTGTATTAAGTTCCATTAAGTTTGGAACATCATAAGGTTCTATATTAGAGTCTCCATTTTCTATAAAATTATTAATAATTCTTGTAAAACAATCTATGTATGTAATATACCAAGACATTTTTTGAATATACATGTCCATTTTTTATTGCTTTTTAATGTTCATAATATTCTCCCTTTTCTCCTTTTTGAAGTTATGTTAATTAATAATAGGCATATATCAATAATAATATCAAAATATGCCTATTATTATAATATTAATCGGCATATTTGTCAATATAACTGCATATTTGTATAATAAATATATGAAATATAGTGCTAAAGACTTGATAAAATTACTTATATCGCGAGAAGGATTGACTCAAAAAAAACTAGCCTCTATTATAGAAGAACATCTTGGCAAAAAATATACAGCTGATGGTCTTTCAAGAAAATTAAACAGAGACACAATTACTTATAAGGAAGTTGCTTTAATTACAGATATCTTAGGCTACGAAATAAAAGTTGAGCATAAATAATGAATTTTAATTTATATAAAGAATTTTTACCCACAAAAATTGCTTTTATGTTACAAAATATTACAGCTACTCTTTATGATTATTGGTTGAAAAATATACAAAACATGTTAAAATATAAATATAAAACGGACTGGCGGAAGCCGTTACTTCCTCCCTCGTTTCGTTTTTATGGTTGAAGTACCCTTAATCTTTATGATTAGGGGTATTTCTTATTATGAATAATATCAAAAATAGCATTATTAATGTTAAATTGAGTTCTTGCATAATAACACCACCTCCTTTCATTAGACTATCAACCAAGTTGAAGTGTATTGTGTCGCCGTAGTCCTATAAAAGGTTTCAAGAGGTGTGTCCGTTTTATTATTTATATATCAATGTACTTTTCAATAATACTATCAAAATTTTAATACTTTTTCAATATATAGGAAGTAAATGTGGAGGGCAAATATGGAGGGTAAATATATCAGTACAGGAGTATTCGTAGAATAATTAAATCACTAGCCTTTTACTGCACCGTCGAGCGGATTATTTATTAAATACTTCTTCCCGATTAAAAACACCGTTATTACAGGGATAGAGCATATGCAAGAACAAGCCATTAATTCTCCCCATAATGTAATTTCTCTAAAAGAGCTTTTAAATACGGTTAGCCCAACAGCAAGAGTCCTCATATTTTCGGTATTTGTGACAATTAAAGGCCACATAAAACTGTTCCAAGTTGATACAAAAGTGAATATGCTAAGAGTTGCAATTGCAGGAATGGCACAAGGGATTGCTATCTTAAAAAAAGTTTGCCACATATTGCATCCATCAATTTTAGACGCATTTTCTATGTCTTTGGAAAAAGTTGTGAAATATTGTCTCATCATAAAAACTCCAAAGCCGCCAAAAATTCCAGGTACAATAAGAGCTTGATATGAATTTATCCATCCAAGTTTGCTCATTAAGTAGAAAAGCGGAACAATATTAACTTGAGAAGGAACCATCATTGTTAATAAAAAAATAAAAAATAAGGTATTTTTACATTTAAATTCAAATCTTGCAAATCCATATCCGGCTAGAGCTGAAATGAAAACTTGTCCTAAGGTTGTAAAAAAAGCAACAACTAAACTATTTATAAAATATTTAACTATAGGTATAGAATTGAATACATTTTTGTATGCGCAAAATGAAAGATTGATATCTTTATAATCTGTGAAAATACTTTCATTTCCACTTAAAGATATTAAAAACATCATGAAAAAAGGAACAAGCATAGAAAATGCGAGTAAAACCAAAACAGAATATAAAAACGTTTTTTTTATACAACTACTTATGATATTTTTCTCCTTTTAAAATTTTAAAAGCTCTATATATTTGTTCAATAAGTATAAGCCTGGCGAATTGATGTAAAAAAGTCATTCTAGACATGCTCATCTTAAAATTGGCTCTGTCGCTAACGATTTTAGATAATCCGCAAGACGAACCTATTACAAAAACGAGCTCTGAAACGCCTATATTTATAATGTCATTTATCTTTTCTGAAAATTCTTCTGATGATAACTGACTGCCCTGTATTTCCATAGTTATAACGTATGAGTCGTCTTTTATAAGCGAAAGAATTTTCTCTCCTTCTTCATCAAGAACTTTTTGAGTAAGACTCTCTTCTTTAATCTCAATAGGATTTAATTCAACAACTTCAATTGAAGTGTAAGGATTTAGACGTTTTAGAAATTCATTAATACCATCTTTTAAAAATTTTTCTTTAATTTTTCCAAGTGCAATAATTTTAATGTTCATAAAACTATTATACCACTTTGAAAAATAACATAAAAAAAAGCTATGAACTTTTAATCGTGCATAGCTGTTGATTAGGGATATGTGTATCGTCGTTTTTTAAGGAGTATAGATATATATTAGCAGTCAATTTTAAAAATTAAATCATCAAAATAGATGATTTTTGTAATAAATCTTAACATTTTTTATCTAGTTGTTATTAAAATTATATTTTAATCTGAAATAAGCGTGGAATAATAAAACAATGTATGGACTTGATTTTAAAATATGTCTGTGATAGATTTGAGATTGTTGAGTAAGCGAATTATCAACAGTATGGGCTGCTAGCTCAGGTGGTTAGAGCGCACCCCTGATAAGGGTGAGGTCGGTGGTTCGAGTCCACTGCGGCCCAGATAAAAAAG
>CAJOOM010000030.1 GCA_905236775.1 Candidatus Gastranaerophilales bacterium | reverse complement strand
TTCAAGCAAATTGGCGAATAACCTTTGAATTTAAAGACGAAAATGTTTATATTGTTGACTACCAAGACTATCATTAATGTAAACAAATAAAATGAAAGTGAGGCAAAAAATGGTTATGTACAATCCACCACATCCCGGTGAATTATTAAAAACCGGTTATATAGATGAACTTGGGCTTTCTGTTGCAAAAGTTGCATTAATGCTTGGTGTATCCAGAAAAACCATCTATGATATTGTCAACTGTAAGTCTGCAATAACTCCTGTTATGGCATTAAAAATCGCAAAAGCTTTTAATTCTGATGCTGAATTTTGGCTTGATTTACAAGTAAAATTTGATTTATTTAATGCAATGCAGAATACTAATCTTGATGATATTCAAATTTATGGTTAATTTTATTTACCCCTGAGTTCGGATTCCACAAGGTCAAAATGTGTGTTCTTTCTTCTCAAACCGACTGTTGTTTTACATTTTACATAAATTAAATTAAATCTAAAACATCCTCATAGGAATTTAGTTCTGTACAATTTATACCAAGCTTATCTTTTGTAACATCTAAGACGGTTTTATTCTCTTTAACCGCGTATATAGGAATACCTCGTTTTTGTGCCTCAAAAACCGGAATTCCTCCTAAAGAGTTGTACGGCATAACAAGAAAATCTAAATCTTTTACACTTATTCCTTTTGATAAGCTAAGTTTTGGAGCTTGATTAAGTCCTATTAAAATACAAGGCAAAAAAGTTGGGGTTATATATTCTGCCGAACATCTGGCATCAACAATATCTGTAGATATTTCAATATTTTCAAATGCCGGAGAATGAGCACAAGGAATTTTTAGTTCTTTAGAAATATAGTGTGAAATAATTGCTTCTACTCCGCCTACAGGATCAACACCTATACCATTTGCATAGTCACTTCCGTCATCTTCAGGGAATAAGCAAACTATTGCAATTGCTTCTGCTCCTTGTTTTATAAGTTCTAATGCTGATGTTTTTATGGTATCTAAGTTTTTTACATTACCCATTGATTCGCCGGAGGAGTTCACAAAAAATTCAACATCAACCGGTTCTTTTGTTACTTCATAACCAATGACATTAATACCATAAACCGTTTTAACAGCATTTATTGTATTTATATGTACATTTAAAATTCTTTGTGGCACGGATTTATCAAAAACAATGCCTATTTTATTATTAAATGAGGGAATAAGTTTGCATTTACCCCTAAAAAATTCATCTAATGAATATCCCTCAACATAAAACATATTTTCATTTATACCTGAAAAACAAGCCGCATTTACAACATTAGGATTAACTATAAGCTTGCATTTTTTTGAAAGTTTTCTTGCCCAAACACTTGCATCGCCTGCAAAACCTCCAATTGAAGCCCCAACACCTGTTGGAACTATAAATGCTCCAAGTTTTTCACCATTAGCTAACAATTATTCTGCTCCCAAAATTCTTATTCTATTCAATGGGTAAAATATAAATATTGCACGACCTATAAATCTTTCCTTAGGAAGAGGTCCCCAATATCTACTGTCCCAAGAATTTCCTCTATTATCTCCCATCATAAAATAATGTCCTTTTGGAATAACTATAGGACCGCAATTCATTTCCGGCTTACAAATATTATAGTCAAACTCGCTTAATATATAATCTTCTTCTAACGGTTTGTCATTTATATAAACTTTTGATGAACCATTTTCAAATTGCTTGATTTCAAATTTTTCACCTGGAAGTGCTATGACACGTTTTATAAAAGCTGTATCACGACAGAATAATCCGGTTAAACGACTTAAAACTGATAATGGATCCGTCTTTAATATTACTGATGGTGGATAAAAAATCATTATATCTCCACGTTTCGGAGTGTTTTCAAAACTATGTGTTTTAATGATATTAGGATACTTAGATAGTTTTTCAACAACTATTCTATCTCCTCCGCCAAAAAAGCCGGGCTTTCCGATAAGTGTAGGAAGCATTGAACCTGATGGTATATATCTTGGTTCTGCTATAAAAAATCGAATTATAATAAGTGCTACTACCACAAATACTACAGTATCTACAGTTTCCTTAAAAAATGCTCTTACTTTTTCTCTGTCTATCATCATATATTTTTTACTATATCCTCTAATGCAGTTTTATATGGGTTCTGCACTGTGTCTTTTAATATCTCTCTCAACTCTTTCTTATAATTATCCTTAAAAATTTGCACATTTTCAAGACCTAAAATATTTTTAACAGTTTTTAATCCGTTTTTTATATCATTTTTTGCTGACTCTTCTTGCATATCGTTATTAATTTGAAAGAGGACTCCAAAATGTTTTCCGAATTTTTTTGCTTTTTCTCTATTTAGTGAAGATAAAATTGCACAACTTTCCAGAATTGTTTCAAATAACGATGCTGTTTTCCCATAAATTATTTTCTTGTAATCTTCTATTGTTATATCATTTCCTCTTTTTAAAAACTGATATATTTCTGCTTGACTCATATTTTCTGCAGTATTTACAAATAGTGTTAGAATTTCTTTATTATTGATATCTAACATATTTTTTACAGCAATAGAAAGCAAATAGTCTCCCGAAAGTATTGATATTTTTGCTCCATATTTTCCATAAAGATTTTGTTTTCCGCGTCTCAACTCCGAATTATCGACTACGTCATCATGCAAAAGCGATGCATTATGAATTAATTCTCCGGACACTAAAACTTTGACTATGTCATCACTGATTTCAATATTTTGCATTTTTAAATACAGCAATGCAACAACCGAGCGAATTCTTTTAGAACCGCCTTGTACAAAACTCTCTATGTCTTCGATTACAACATTATTTTTATAAAAAAGTTGTTTTATACCGGAATCAATAAGTGCTAACTCTTGTTGTACCGGATTTTTCGGATTCATCATAAAAAAATTATATCACGAACGACATTAGCATTATAGTGCCATATTGTACGTTTATACGTATAACTTTAAATCTTCCGTCTAGCCTTCTAGAATTTTTCTAATCAATTCATTAACAGTCTTTGGATTAGCCCTGCCTTTTGTTTCCTTCATTACTTGACCTACGAAGAAACCAAGAAGATTCGTTTTACCGTTTCTGTATGCTTCAATCTCATTAGGATGAGAATTAACAACCTTTTCAACGATTTCCTTAATTGCTCCCTCGTCGGAGATTTGGCTCAAACCTTTCTTTTCAACGATAGCAGAAGCTTTTTCACCATTAACAATCATTTCTTCTACAAGAATTTGTTTACCTATATTGTTAGAGATTGTTCCTTTTTCGATTAAAGATATAAGCTCTGCAAGGTTTTCCGGAGTTAATTTTGTTTCATTAATCTCAACTTTGTTTTCTTTTAAGTAAGCTGCGATTTCACCCATAATAAAGTTGACCGCAGTCTTAGGATTAGCGCCGAGTTCAAGAGTTTTATCAAAGAACAATGCAAGAGGCATTTGTTCAACGATAACACTTGCATCATATTCGCTAAGTCCTAAGCCCATATATCTTTGTCTTTTTTGTTCAGGAAGTTCGGGCATTGTTTTTCTGATATCCTCGACCCATTCTCTTGAGATTTCTAAAGGCATCAAATCAGGTTCGGGGAAGTATCTGTAATCGTGAGCATCTTCTTTACCTCTCATAGAACGAGTTTCTTTAAGATTATCATCCCAAAGTCTTGTTTCTTGAACAACTTCTCCGCCTTCTTCAACAATCTCAATTTGTCTGTCGATTTCGTATTCTATTGCTCTTTGTAAAGCCGAAAAACTGTTTACGTTTTTGATTTCTGCTCTTGTACCAAACTTAGTTGAACCTTTTGGCATAATTGAGATATTAGCATCACATCTCATTGAACCTTCTTCCAAGTTCCCATCACAAACACCAAGGTAACGAACTATATTACGAAGTTCTTCCATATAGTTTCTTGCTTCTTCACTGGAGCGCATATCAGGCTCTGATACGATTTCAAGTAATGGTGTTCCTGCTCTGTTTAAATCTACTAAAGAATAAGTTGCACCATTAATACCTGCAGCACCAACGTGAACAAGCTTACCTGCATCTTCTTCCAAATGAGCACGAGTAATACCAATCTTTTTACCTTTAACATTTAACCAACCATTTACACAAATTGGTTCATCATATTGTGAAATTTGATAACCTTTTGGTAAATCCGGATAGAAATATTGTTTTCTATCAAATTTGCATCTGTTAGGAATTTCGCAATTAAGTGCCAGACCTAAAAGAATACCCATATTAACGCATTCTTTATTTAAAACAGGTAAAACTCCCGGCATGCCTAACGTAATTGCGCTTATGTGAGAGTTCTGCTCACTTCCGAATTCTGTTGAATCCGGTGCAAATATTTTTGATTTGGTTTTTAATTGAGCATGAACTTCAAGCCCTATAACGACTTCATATTTATCTCTTAAATTTGTCATAATTATATCCTCACTCTTTAACAATAATTCTAACACAAAAATATGTATACTTTTCGTATAAAATTTTGTTTGATAATTTATTCAACAAATATCCTAATCTTGTATTACCAGTTGAAAAATAAAAGTATTAATCTGTTTTTAAATAATTTTCCATTTTTAGCTTCTATTTTCACTTATTTTTTTGAGGTTTAGGTTTATTTTTTTTAGTAAATTGCTGCGGAGATTGATTGAATGAAGTTTGGATTCTCTTTACACTTATAACATCAGGCATTGCTTGAAGAGCTGTCATTACACGTCTTAAAGTATCTATATTATCTAACTCTATTCCGAGTTCTATTATACCAACTTTACCTTTAGATTTAACATTTGCGGAATTGATATTGGTATTATTATCAGACACTACACTAATTACATCTTTTAACATACCAAGTCTTTCTCCTGTTTCAATACGAATTGTAGTGCTGTATGTTTTATTAACGTTATTTCCAGACCATTGAATATCCATCAATCGTTCAACAGGAATATTATCAAGTGTTTTACAGTCCAATCTATGAACTGTTACACCTTTAGAACGAGTTACAACACCAACAATAGGTTCTCCCGGAATCGGTGAACAACATCTGGCAAAAGAATAAAGCAGCCCCTCTAATCCTATAATATCTTTTTCAGAAGCTTTGCGGGGTCTGTGTTGATGAACACTTTCTGTTTCTTGTTTTACGACAGGTTTTTTAAGTCTGTTAATGATTTTGTTTAGTGTTGTTTCTCCATAGCCTAATGCAGCAAACAAATCATCAGCACTGACATAATTCATTTGTTTTGCAACTTTTTCAAATTCACCGTCTTTTACATAGTCATCAAATACCGTTTTGGTTAATTCGTGTTCAAGGTTTGCTTTTCCGATATTAATGTGGTCTTCTCGTTTATTCTTTTTGTACCAGTTACGTATTCTTGATGCTGCTTGCTTTGTAACAACAAAATGCAGCCAATCCAAACGAGGTGCCGCAACTTTTGATGTCATAATTTCAACTATGTCACCATTTTTCAGTTTTGTATCAAGCTGTGCAATACGACCGTTAATCAATGCGCCAACAGTTTTATGTCCTACATCCGAGTGAATACGATACGCAAAATCTACAGGAGTTGCACCTTGTGGCAAATCCAGTACATCTCCCCCCGGTGTAAAAGCAAAAACTTGGTCTGAGAACAAATCAAGCTTTACTGAATCAACATAATCCGCAGCATCTTTTGTATCCTTGTTGTACTCTACAAGTTTTTTCATAAAAGAAAACTTAACATCACTTGCCGAATCTGCTTTTTGAGAGCCTTTTTCTTTGTATCTCCAATGTGCTGCTACACCATATTCTGCTATCTCGTGCATTTCCCATGTTCTTATTTGGACTTCCAAAGGTTTTTGACGAGGACCAATAACTGATGTGTGAAGTGATTGGTACATGTTTCCTTTTGGCATAGCAATATAATCTTTAAATCTACCGGGAATAGGTTTAAATCTTGAGTGAATAAGCCCTAAAACTTCATAACATTCTTTTTCCGTATTTACAATAACTCTGACTGCTGTAATATCATAAAGGTCATGGAATGCAACATTCAATCGGTTCATTTTTTTATAAATACTGTAATAGTGCTTTGCCCGACCGGTTATTGTAGCTTTGATTCCGCTTGCTTTAACATCTTTTGATATACTGTCTATCAAAAAATTTACTGTTGTTTCTCTTTCTGCCTTTTTTTGTGAAACAAGCTGTGCAATTTCGTAATACTTATCCGGATGAAGATATTTAAGTGACAAATCTTCTAATTCCGCTTTAATCTTACCTACACCAAGACGATTTGCAAGTGGCGCAAATATATCCAGAGTTTCTTGTGCAATTTTTTGCTGCTTTGCAGGTGTCATGTAATTTAAAGTTCGCATATTATGGAGCCTGTCTGCAAGTTTTAAGAATATTATTCTTACATCTGATGCCATAGCGATAAACATTCTGCGAAAATTTTCTGCTTGTCGTTCTTCAGTAGATTTAAATTGCAATTTCCCAAGCTTTGTAACTCCTTGAACAAGACTAAGGACATCTTCTCCAAAGAGTTCTTCAAGTTCCTCCGGCTTAGTATCGGTATCTTCGAGAATATCATGTAAGAAACCTGCCATTAACGTATGTTTATCAGCCCTTAAGCCTATTAAGATTTTTACAACCTCCATAGGATGAATTATGTACGGTTCTTCCGAAACTCTGTATTGACCGGAATGAAGCTTTTTGGCAAATTCAAAAGCACGTTCAAGTTCTTCAATATCTTCTTCATGATATTTTTGTTCAACCAAAAGCTCTCTTATTTCATCAAATGAGATTACATACTGTTCCATAATACAGCTATTTTAGTTTTTTTTTCAAAAAAAATCAAGCATAAATGAATAAGCTAAAATATATTGTATATATAAACATTTGCGGGTTTTGATTTACTGTTAATTTAAAATATGTTATAATAAAAATTGTTTTGCAAATACTTTGCTTTTAGTCGGTGTACCGTCCGACTTCGTGATTAAAATTTTTGACATATATTTTTCCTTTCTTAATAACTCTCTCCTAACGGTTCGAGTTGGTTATTTGATTGAAAAAGGTTTGGAATGTGGTATAATATAAATGGAACTCTTAACAGCTCCGAGTTGAATCGGATGTCTTACGGAGTTCCATTTTTTAATTCTTCAATTAGTAAATCATAAGGTTTTATATTATAGAAATCTGGAGTTTTCAAAAATGGATTATGTCGAATCTGGTAAGTTATATGCTTTTTTTGCGGTGTTAACGGTTTTGCATTATCGTTGTATATTTGCCCTTTACTATCCCAATATTCCACTTGCAACCTCATCAACTCTTGTATCTTTTATAACCTTAGCATTTTGTTCTTGTTCAGTTATTACAGCATTTTGAACATCAGGAACTTGGAACCCGAATTGTGCGAGATATTGCAATTGACATTCAAGCGGCATATCTTTGAACAGTTTTTGAGCTGTTTCTGGGTCTAAACTTATTGGCGGTTGTGAGTTTTGTATTTCTTGCGCTTGTTCGTCGATAATATTGCAAGAAACGTAAAATAATGAACAGAAAAGAAATTCCTAATGTCAAATCATTATATTCTTGGCGATAAACAAACTCGCTATTTTTTTAAAAGAGGAAAATTCTATTTTGCTACTGTAGTATATATAAGCATATTGTATTTTTTTCAAAAATCTTATATAATTTTGTATATAACAAATAGGAGAAGAGAGACATGTTACCAATTATAACGGAAGAAATTTCATCAGAGATATTTTCAGAAGCTTTTCAAGATGTTCATGCTTGGAGAAAAAATATGGTTCAATACTTAAAAGAAGAGAATCCGGAAATAAATTCTGCAATCCTAGAAGTAGCTAAATATGATGAAAATATAGATTTGAAAGCAGTAGCATTAGGAGCATATCTATCATACAGACTTATTGAAATTGCGGCTGAAAGTGAAGGCATTACACTGGATGCTTAATTAACCACAAAAAAACTTTATACGAGCGCGATTTTGTTTCCTGCCTTATGAGCAGGTGGGTGAGTGCCTGATTAAATCCGTTTCCCACTGGCGATTTTTTATCGGTGGGTATACTTCAACTAACCTAGAGCTTACTCTCCCTTTTATGAAAAATGTAGGAACAAAATAAGCACCCGCATAAAGTAATTACATTATTACACGTTTTATTCCCAATATCAAGGACTTAAGTATTATTACAGGCGTTTAATAAGGATTTCTATATTTAACCATCGTATTTATGCATCGTTAAAATTTTCCATTTTCTTTACAATCATTTATATTTTATTGACTTTTATTAAAAAATATTAGACAATCAAGACGTGTAATATACAGGGTGTAGAAAGGTTTTATTATGAATATATCTACAGTATCAGCTAGTGACAGCAATATAAGAAAAAATCTGTTTATTAAATATGCAAATCAATTTATGAGTTTTAAAGCAAATCCGGATAAAGAATTACAATCCGTTTTTACAAAGCCAAACATCAATCCTGTTGAACCGGCTAAAAAAATAGACAAATCTATGGGGATAGAGACTCTTACCATTTTCCCAAAAGAAGTTATTGCCGGAAAAACAATAATTACTGCGTAATTTTATATATGGAATAGGAGAGATGTATGATATTAAAGATTCTAAGATTACCTAATAATAAATCTGTTCCCGAATACAAAACGGAAGGTGCTGCAGGAATGGACTTATGTGCTGCAATTGATGAACCTATAACATTACAACCTCTAGAAAGAAAATTGATTCCTACCGGTTTGAAAATAGAGCTTGAACACGGATATGAAGCGCAAATCAGACCTCGTTCCGGCATGTCTATAAAACATGGTATTACATTGATTAATTGCGTAGGAACAATTGATGAAGATTATAGAGGAGAAGTATGCGTTCCTGTTGTAAATATTTCTAATGAAGCCTATACAATTCAGCCGGAAGAACGTATTGCTCAGATGGTAATTGCAAAATACGAACAGGCTAAAATTGAGGTTGTTACGGAATTATCTGAAACTGAACGTGGAGCAGGAGGTTTTGGTTCTACCGGAAAATAGTTGCGCTCTAAATCTTAGAACAATAAAAACGTTATTCCTCTTGACGAGTACATAAAAAAAGTATAGAATAAAAGGCATGGTCTGTTTATTGCAGACTAGGGTTATTAAAAATATTAGGAGACACGGTCATGTACGAAGATGAAAAGCTTATTTGTGAAGATTGCGGTGCTGAATTTGTATTTACAGCAGGTGAGCAAGAATTTTATGCAGAAAAAGGTTTGACAAATAAGCCAAAAAGATGCCCGGACTGCAGAAAGGCAAAAAAACAACAACGCAGAGGTAAAAAGAAAATGTTTGATACTGTTTGTGCAAAATGCGGCAAGCAGACTCAGGTACCATTCAACCCGACACAAGGAAGGGATGTTCTCTGCAAAGAATGCTTTGACGCAGCAAAAGCAGAATCAGCTGTATAAGACATTTGAATATTTATTGGATAAGTAAGGCGCAGCCTAAAAGGCTGCGCCTTACTTATATCCACTTATTTACATTTATTGCAAACTTATCCAAGCCATGTTTCTACTCTTTTTGCTATAGTATCAAAGCCGTATTCTATACCTAGATTTTTAGGCTCTATATTTTTTGAATAATACAAAACTGGTACTTGTTCTCTTGTATGGTCTGTTCCTGGTACTGTAGGGTCGCATCCGTGATCAGCCGTTATTATTAGTAAATCGTCTTCAGATATTAGAGGAAGAATTTTTTCTAAATAATCATCAATTTCTTCAATTGCATTACCATAACCTTTGGCATCATTTCTATGTCCAAAAAGCATATCAGTATCAACTAGGTTTGTAAAAATTATTTCTTTTTCATTATCAGTAATGTTAACACCTTCATATTTAATACTATCTAAATCAAGAGTTCCGTCAATAGCTTTTATTGTAAGTTCTAATCCTTCTTTATTAGAACCTGTATGAATTGCGTGAGTAATTCCAGCCTTTGAAAATATATCTTCTATTTTTCCTATTCCTATAACTTTTGCACCTAAACCTTTATATTTATCTAAAACCGTTTTTCTAGGCGGTGCCATTGAATAATCTCTTCTATCTTTAGAAATTCTTGTTGGTTTTCCATTGATAATTTTATATGGACGAGCAATAACTCTTGCTACATTATAGCTTCCATCATCAAGTAATTTTCTTGCAATTATACACCAATCATACAAAGTCTCAAGCGGTATCACATCAGTATCAAGTGCTATTTGGAATACACTATCTGCAGAAGTATAAACAATAGGGAATTTTGTTTTGTGATGTTCTTCATTTAATTGCTCAATAATAGCAGTTCCGCTTGCGGGAATGTTTGCTAAAATACCGCCACAATTAGTTTCTTTAATAAATTTATCAACAAGTTCCTTTGGAAAACCTTGTGGAAAAGTTGCAAATGGCTTTTCTGATATTAATCCGGCAATTTCCCAATGACCTGTTGTGGTATCCTTTCCTTTTGATTTTTCTCTTAAAATTCCATATTGAGCAATAGGAGTTTCTGTTTTATTAATTCCCTCAAACTCTCCTAAATTTCCAATACCCATAGCTTCAAGAGCCGGAACATCTAGCCCATTATTAAACTTACAAACATTTTTTAAGGTATTACATTCCGCAATATCACCAAAATCCGCGTAATCAGCCATTGCACCGCATCCCATAGAATCAATAACAACAATAATTACACGTTCTTTCCCCATATAAAATTCCTCCATATAATTCAATTATATCATAATATTATTTTATGTTATAATTGCCTCAAGTATTTTGTTTTATAAGGATAAAATTAATGAAAAAATTTGTTTTAATTGTATTAATATTGTTTAGTCTTGTACACGCTGTTGTTGCTTCAGAAATTTCCTACGATAACAGTGATTTTTTACCGGTGTATAAGGTTATTGACGATGCGGCTTTTGATATTCGTTATTATTCTTCAAATAATTTTACCGGAAATAGAATAAACGGCTATAAAGCACCTGTTGCATATATGACAAAAGAGGCTTTGTCGGCATTATCAATTGCAGCAGACGATTTAAGAAATCAAGGATACAGGCTTCTAATCTGGGATACATACAGACCTCAAAAGGCTGTATATGATTTTGTCGAATGGATTAATAATCCTGATGATTTAGGTGATAAATCTTTTTATCCTAATTTGAAAAAATCTGATTTGTTAAAAGGTGGATACATTGCTGAAAAGTCCGGTCATACAAGAGGAAGCACGGTTGATTTAACTCTTATCAAGAAAGATGGCTCTTTTGTAGATATGGGAGGCACTTTTGATTTATTCAGCGAGATATCACATCCGGATTACAAAAAACTTACGAAAGAACAAAAGAAAAATAGAAAAATTTTACACGATGCAATGATAAAAGCAGGATTTCAAGGAATTGACTCCGAATGGTGGCACTTTACTTTAAAAAATGAACCGTATCCTGATACTTATTTTGACTTTGACGTTAAATAAACGGGGATTTTTGTTAAATGAAACAATACTTAATTACAAATAATTCAAATGCTCTTTTAATTTGTTTTTCAGATTTAAAACGTATGAACAAATTTTAAGTTTACCCGAAAACTTAAATATATAAATGTGTTCTATAAAACTTAATATAATTCTATGTCAATTTTAAATAAAAAACCTACTCAGCATGGTGCGGTGTATAGTAGGATCCAAAGCGCAGGAGAATCAACTATGACAGCTATGGAAAACCTTACTTCATCACGTTCGACAACAAAAGACGCGGATGTTGCAAAGGAATCATCAAATTATATTAAATCCCAAATCTTCCAACAAGATTCCGCAACCCTGCTTGTCACGGCAAACCAAACCCCGGCATTAACTTTCCACTGTAGAATTCTACTTTCCATTCTCTTATTGCCCTAATGATTAGTTTTTCGCATTATTATGTGAAACTTAATAGTGTATTGCAATGAGTTTTTGGAAATGATAAACTCCTAATATAAGAAGAAAAGGAGTATTCAATATGGTTTGTTTAACATCACAAAAAAATGACACTAAACTTATTAGTGAAGCATTAAAAGTTTTGGGGAAAGAAAATTTAGCACTAATTATTCACGGAAGCAGCTTCCCATCCGTCAATGGTGAAGATACAGGGTTTGGAACATTTAACTCTAAAGCAGGTCATTCATTAATTGATTATGCTTCAGGAATATTTAATGCGCTTCAACTGGGGCCGGCTGGGAAGACAAAATGCTCGGATTCATCTCCTTATACAGGCACAATTTTTTCCGGTAATCCTTTATTTATAGACCTCAAGCAATTGACAGAAAAAAAATGGGATTCTATTTTATCTGAAGAGACTTTTGAAAAAGTTGTTTCAGAAAATCCTAAACAAAATTCCGGAAGAACTTGTTATTCATATATATTTAAGGCTCAAGTAGGAGCATTAAAAGAAGCTTGGGAATCTTTTAAAAAGAAAGAACACGGCGGAATTTTCGGTTCTCATTTAAGAAAAGAATTTGATAACTTTAAGAAAGAAAATGCTTTTTGGCTTGATAATGATTCTTTATATGAGGCATTATCTATCGAAAATGGAAATGATTATTGGTATTCTTGGAAAAATGAAACTGATAAAAGGTTATTAAATCCTAAGAATGACGAAGAAAAGAAAGCTTTTGCAAAACGTATTGAAGATATTAAGACAAAGTACGAAGATGATATTGAATTTTATAAATTCTGTCAATTTGTTTTAGAAAAACAAAATGAAGAAACAAAAAAATACGCACTTTCAAAAGGCATTAAAATGATTGCAGATCGGCAAGTTGCATTTTCAGACCGTGATGCTTGGGCATACCAATCGTTATTCTTAGATGGATGGTATTTAGGCTGTCCTCCAGACTATTTCTCAAAAGACGGTCAGGCATGGGGATTTCCGGTAATGGATCCGGATAAGATGTATAACGCAGACGGCTCCTTAGGTGAAGGCGGAATATTAATGAAGAATCTTTACAAAAAGATGTTCAAGGATAATCCAGGAGGAGTTAGAATTGACCATATTGTAGGTTTAATCGATCCTTGGGTTTATAAAGCAGGTAAAAAGCCGATGTGCGAAGAAGGTGCGGGAAGACTGTATTCATCGCCGGAACATCCTGAACTTAAGAAATATGCAATCGCTCGCGAAGAAGATTTGGATTGGACACTTGAGGCTGATAAAGAAAAAAGAGTTAAGTCATTATCGGATAAACAAATCGAGCTTTATGGCAGATTAATTGAAAAAATAGTTATTGGCGCTGCTAAAGAATGCGGTTTGGATAAAAATGCAATTGTGTGTGAAGACTTGGGAACTCTTACCAACCCTGTTGATGCTGTTATGAAAAAATACGGACTTCAAGGTATGAGATTAACTCAATTCGTAGTTCCGGAAAAACCTGAGCATCCGTACAGATGTAAAAATATTACCGAAAATGTATGGAATATGGTTGGAACTCACGATAATAACCCGATTGCTAAATGGGCAGAATCAATGATTAATACTCATGAAGGATATTTGCATGCTAAAAATCTTGTGGAAGATTTATTCTCTGAAGCTGATAATAAAGATGATATTATTGTGAGACTTACTCAAGACAAAGATTATTTGACTTTTATAAAATTGGTTGAGATATTTGCATCTAAAGCAAAGAATGTTCAAATATTCTTTACGGATTTCTTTAATATTAAAGAAACATACAACACTCCTGGAACATCAGGGGATCAAAACTGGTCACTTCGATTGCCTAATAATTATCAAGATTTGAATACTATTGATTTGCAGGCAATATTAAAACAAGCTATACTTTCAAGAGGCAGCGAATTTGCTAAAAAACATTCAAGTTTAGTAAATAAATTATAAATCAAATTTTGTTTTATAAAATATCCGGTCAGAAAGGAAAAGGTTACACATACTTTCTGCCGGATATTATTTTGATTGTGTGAGATTAATTTTATATTAGAATATTCTTATGGCAAAGATTTTAGGAAATATACATTCAATAGAGACTTGCGGGACAGTTGACGGTCCCGGAATAAGGTTTGTTGTATTTACACAAGGCTGCCCAATGAGATGTCTATACTGCCACAACCCCGACAGCTGGAGTGTAGGGTCAAATGATAATAGCCTCTTAAAGTCTGCAGATGAAATTCTTGAACAGTATGAAAACGTTAAAGAATTTTGCAAAGGAGGAATTACTGTTACAGGAGGAGAACCTTTACTACAGATTGATTTTGTAATTGATTTATTTAAAAAAGCAAAATTAAAAAATATTCACACTGCGCTGGATACATCCGGAATTCTTTTTAATCCAAATGATACGTATAAAATTGATGAATTATTGAAGTATACAGATTTAGTTATGTTAGACATTAAGCATATTGATAATGAAGAGCATATAAAGCTAACTTCGCATTCTAATAAAAATATTTTGAAATTTGCAAAGTATCTTTCAAAGATAGATAAGCCAACTTGGATTAGACACGTTGTTGTTCCCGGAATTAATGATAAAGAAGAATTTTTAACAAAGCTTGGTGAATTTATGGGTTCTTTAAATAATATAAAAGCGCTGGATGTTCTGCCATACCATAACATGGCAATTCCGAAATATAAAAATTTAGGTATAGATTATCCGCTTAAAGATACACCGCCTCTCTCAAAAGAGGATGCTATAAAAGCAAGAAATACAATACTTTCAGCTTATCAAAAAGTGAAAATTAACAGCAAACTTCACTAAGACGTGCCATAATTTTATCGGTAATTACTTTAATGTACTCTTTATCAACCATACCGTTAATAATACAATCAGCAATACCGTAAGTTGGTCTTATATATTTTTGGGCAGTAGCATTAACGTCTTTAAATTGTAAATCAGCGGCTTCTCCTGTTTTTCCTCTTGAAACAGCGCGTTTGTACCAGCGCTCTTTAATTACATCAATAGGAGTAAATACATATACTTTAACATCCATAATATCTCTTACTTCTTCGTTTAGAACGTATAAACCTTCTGTCAGAATAACTTTGGCGGGTTTTTTGATATCTCCGTTCGGATGAGATTCACAAGTAACAAAATCATATCTTGGAGATTGAACAGTTTCTCCGCGTTTTAAGCTCTCCAAATGACTTCTCATTAATGCCAAATCAATTACTTCCGGAGTATCAAAACTAAAACCGGTTTTAAATAGAGCATCATAACTTCCTGCTTCTTTAAGCTCACGGGATGTATCTTTATAATAGTCATCCTGTCTGATTACTGTGTAAATGCCCTCTTTTTTATCCCTAACAACAGCATCAATAGTGTTATCAACAAATACAGTCTTTCCTGATGCACTCTCTCCCGTTATACCGATTAAAAACGTTTTTTTCTTCTCTTGAACAACTCTTCTTGCTATGTTCATTATAAATCCGTCGGCAACTTTTAAAAATAAGGGCTGCTCTTCTTTTTTATCTTCTTCTAAAATCTCTTTTAAAGTATCCACAATGTTGGATATAAGTTCCATATCCAATCGGCTTGAATAAAAATTGTAGTTGGTAAGTTCAAAAGGTTCCATTGTTACATCCATAATAACACCATCCTGCCATTCAATGATATTTTAACTTGAACAATAAAAAAAATCTTTTATTTTTTACAATATTTAACATTAGAAAATCAATCAAAATACATCCATTTTAATAATCTTAATGTTCGCTTAAATTTTATTAATGTGGTTTTTATCTTTGTTATTAAATTTTTAATTTTTGCTATAAGTAAAGTATTAATTGTTATGATTTTTAAAATCAAAAAAGCTTTACATTTCAGTAACTGCAAGGTTAATTCACTCAGAATAATTCTTAACGGAAGGCTTTTTTGATTCAAATTTTTATCTAACCAAGTTTTTGCTTTTTCTTTTTCTTGTAAAATCACTTGCTGTACATAGGAATAATCATATTTGGCGAATAAATCTTCAAAATTATCGGTTAGGTTCTCTATATCTATAAAACCGGACTTGATATTAAACGATTCTTGTATAGAATTAAAACGGTC